>JAGCTA010000526.1 GCA_017963875.1 Victivallales bacterium
ATGTCGCCCCAATGGCCAGTCGATGGAAGTCCGAGCGTGCGATGAATCGCCGTATGTTTATAGTCGATGCGCGTCCACGTCTGGATCCAGCGATGTTCATGGCCGTGGATGAATCCCGCGTGTTTTGGGCAAGAGAACAAAAAGTTGTTCAACCCTTGCGCTCCGATTTTTAGTTCACGCCCTGCATGATGCGCTCCCAAGAAGAATGGCCGCTCCCATTTCGGAAGGCTTTCCGCCAACCAGTCCTGCTGCTCCTTGCTCAACATGCCACCGACAGGATTCGCTTTGTCCTTTCCTTCCTGCAATGAGTCCAGCATGATGAAATCCGCTCCAGGCAACGGCACGACGGATACGATCTGGCCTGGAATTTTCGTCGTCTTCTCATATTGCGGATATTGCGCAAGGAACGGGCCGCGTTTGTCATGGTTGCCCATGCCGATGGTCACCTTGATGCCTGCATCCTCCATTTGTTTGATATATGGATAGGATGTCGCATAATCCGCCGCCCGACCGAACAACCATGCCAAGTCACCGAAAATGAACGCTCTAGCAGGCAACGGATTCATTTTGAGGATTTCCGACACCCATGCCTCAAATTTCCCTATCTGATGTTTCTGGCCGATCATGTCGCCGTTGATATGGACGTCCGCAAAGAAGACGGACAGATTTTGGTCATAGTCCTCCGGCTCCTTCGCGAAGAGCTTCGCGGGCTTCATCAGCCCCGCCGCAACGGTCGTGGTCGTCAAAAAGGACAGGAATTCGCGTCTGGTCAATGGCATCATGCATCTCCTTTCATGTTGATCGTGACATTTTTCAATAGTATAGCACATCTCACGAAGAAAAACACCCCCTTCGACAGCAAAAGTCCATGAAAAAACGCAAGTCGCATTTGATTTTTGAAAATCCCGCCCTACATTAAGGGCATTGTCATTGAGCGCGCATAGTTCAGTTGGTTAGAACGCCATCTTCACACGGTGGAGGTCACTGGTTCGAGTCCAGTTGCGCGCACCACCTATCATCTTCTCTTCCAATGGGTTATCCCCTGTGGCATAGCTTAACATAGCGTTAATTCTGCCTATGTCAAGCCGACTGATGAAGAATTCAACCTCCAAAAAGCCGCTGGATTTTTTTCCAGCGGCTTTTCTCTTTATCCCGTCATTATTGGGCTGACCTTATATAATGTATAAGGACAAAAAAGCCCCCTAGAAACCGCTAGGGGGCAGGAGTATTGCATGACAAAACATGCTTTGCCGTCAGGGAAAAAGCAAAACTCCCTGCCTACTCCATAATATGCCACCAGTCTTGTCAAAAATCAAATGACAAGACAAAAGTCCCAGACTTCAAGGGGCTGAGGCAGACGATACCGATGAAGCATTTCAACTATAAAGCCAAGAAAAAGAACGGCTAGTCAGGTGGCGAAATTTGTATATGCATACATATTATTATGCTTACAAATCATTATGACTTATTATGACTTTCGTGCCTAGGGTGGTTTCTGTTCCCATCCGTGCAATACATAACTCATAGGGAATATATTTGACATGGCTATCAGCCGAATACTTAGCCAGCTCGGCACACTTGACCTGCTAGAAAACGACATTCTCAGGGAAGACGCCGATATACTGGAATGGTTGCTGAAGGATTGTTCTTCTGGGAAGAACATTATCTGGGCGACCAATGATTATGCTACGCTTGGTGAGGGCTATGGCGTCAAGGATGAACTGCTTCCCGAACTGATTACAGGCGACAGAACGCAGGTAATCCAGCCACGCATCGCCAAGTCACAGCAGGAACAGGACAGACGCACACGCCAGAAAGCAGAAGTCTTCACGCCGTCATGGGTGTGCAACAAGCAGAACAATCTGGTGGATGCGGCATGGTTTAGACGCAAGGAGCCTATTTTCAATCGTGAGATAGATTCCCCTGAAGGCAACACATGGAAGGCGACACAGAAGCCAATCCGTTTCACTACTCGAAAAAAATGGCAGGATTATGTCAGGGCAACACGGCTTGAAATCACCTGTGGAGAAGCGCCGTATCTCGCCAGCAGGTATGACACCGTGACAGGCGACATCATCCCGTTGCATGAACGCATCGGACTGCTCGACCGTAAATTGCGTGTCGTTACGGAGAATACGAACGGCGACCGTGAGAAATGGAAGTATTGGGCGTTGATTGCGCTACAGAATATCTACGGTTACGAATATCAAGGCGACAATGTGCTTCTGGCACGTGAAAACATACTGTGGACAATCAAAGACTACTACCACGGAGCGTTCCACGCAGAAGTACCACGGACGTTCTTCAGGCATTGCGCTGAAGTAGTCTGCTGGAATATTTGGCAGATGGACGGCATCAAGTATGTCGTGCCTGAATCATGCCATGATGAGATAGATGACAACCCAATGCTGTTCTCCGATATGGAACAGAGCAAGCCAAAGCCATGTCAGTGCTGTCAAAAGAACGATGTCAAAAAGCATAACGGCATACGATGCCGAATTATGGCATGGCGTTCACACCAACAATGCTACTTCATGCCACCGTTTTCATTTGAACCGATTAAGGGAGGCAAGTAATGTCTACGGCTCAAACAATATTCACAGCAACGGCGAACTACAACCTTATCTACGTGTTCGGAGTGGATATCCCATCACACAAGGGCTGTCTGAAAGACGGCAAAGCGACCGTTCACACAAAGAAAGACGCCGATGAACTGCCACCGAATTGCCACGAATTGAACACGGCGGCGCAGGAGCGAATCAAGGCATATACAAACACAGTCGGTATCAAAGCGAACCTGCTTTATACGGAAATTGCCATCAGGGAGAAAACAACCAAAACAGGTAAAACCATCCGTGAAGGATTTCAGGATAAAGCCGTTCACGCCGTGCTGGAACATTCCCACGTGTTGAAAAAAGTATTCACGGGAACGACAGCGGACGAATGGTATGAAGTCGATTTGCAGACGGTGAAGAATGCCATCAAAGCCGTAAAAGCATGGAAACCAGCATTATCATCGACAGACGTGACGTTTGAAGAACCACCAATCCAGTTACGCGAAGAGCAACGGGACGCCGTGGACAAGACGTTGGTACGCTTCAAGAAGAAGAACGACATGCTCTGGGACGCCAAGATGCGTTTTGGAAAGACGCTGACGTCATTGCAGGTTGTCAAAGAAGGCAAGTTCCAGAAAGTAGCAATCATCACGCATCGCCCCGTTGTGAAAAGCGGCTGGGCAGAAGATTTCGGAAAGATATTCCGAAAGAGCGATGACATTTCATATACCTACGTTGACAAATCGGCGTTGACAGCTTCAAGCTATGACGCCCATGACCAGAAAGCCAATGACGAAGAACTGGCGAAACTGGCATATAATCACCAGCATTTCATCTATTTTGCTTCCATTCAGGACTTGCGTGGTTCACAACGTGTAGGCGGCAAGTTCAAGAAGAATGAAGGTGTCTTTGACTTGGATTGGGACATGATTATTGTGGATGAAGCGCACGAGGGGACACAAACCAGTCTTGGAGATGCCGTCATCAAGGCGATTGTCAAGAAGAACACAAAAGTGCTGGCATTGTCAGGGACGCCGTTC
>JAGCTA010000527.1 GCA_017963875.1 Victivallales bacterium
ATCATAATCCAGAAGTTCTATAATATGGTCATGCTCCAGACGACTCCAGGTCGGGTGGTTGATGGTGACGCCTCCGCCGTCGGGATAGATCAGTCCGTCAATCATGCGGTCAATGGCAAGCCGCCATGGTTCGCCAGAGCCAAAATGATAGCCATGGCTCATGCTCTTGAAGAAATCCCTGGCATCAAACGTGCCTGACGCGAAAGCGGAACCAGGGGCACACAAATGCGTCGGGCTGCCGATGAAGGCGTGGTGCTCCGCATTTGGGGCCTCCAACACTCCATCAGGCAACGGCTCGAACAACGGAGCCCCCTCTTTGAAGGGATACTCTGCTCGGTATTTTTCCTCCACGTCGCCAATCCATGTTTTGAGGATGTTGTTCCAGTCGAAAGGCCCGTCCGTGCGGACACCGTTGACCATGACGGGAAAGTCATGATGCAGGCGGTAATAGTTCGCCGTCATTTTGCTGGCGGGAACCCATGGCGCGGAGGGATAGTAGTTGGACATCGTCAAAAGGCCGAATCCGCGCTCCAGAAAAGCGTTCAGGTGCTCTTGCCTTATGCAGTGGCCATGACTTGTCGTGTGAACCTGAAACGATTTCTCCCAGTCAACGTCTGTGTATGGTCTGCGGTTGCGTTCTGGAATGTTCATTTTGTGCTCCCGTTTATGATTACTGCTCTGCCTTTGGCGGCGGCGTGACACTCTTCAGAACATCCTGCATCAGCGTAAATGCCTCCTCGACCTGTTTGTCTAAAAGCGCCTGGACTGTATCAAGGAACTTCTGTTTGTCGCCACCGTCCAGACAGACCTTCGCCTCCTTGAAATTCGCCCAGTATTCCGTCAGAAAGCGCTGTTCCAGTTCATTGAATTTGACGATGACTTCTGCGTCATCCTTGTCGGTAAAAGCGCGTTTCAACTGATAGGCGAGTTTCCCAAATGCACCGTTTTCAAGGATTTCGGGGATTTTCGCGATTGTAATTGGCACAGGGATAGCGGGCGCGTATCGCGTCGGCCCAGGGCAAATCAACAGCGTGCTGAGAAGACCTGGATTCTCTGGCGAAGCGATGTAGTCCGCCGCACAGACGGTGCTGTCCCTGAACGGACACATATCAGGGTATTTCTGATTGTCCCTCATACGTGAAAGCGCCAATGTGTCCCGAAAGTCAATCTTTCCCTTTTCATTGCGCATCCTGACAAGATAGTCCTGCGCAATCAGGAACCGTGTTCCAGATTTGATTCTACCTTCCAGCGACGTTTCTTTCATCCAGTAGGCGATTTCTGGAAAAATATAATGATTGGTGTGGACCGAGAGTCCGTTCGAGATTTTTCTGTAGGCGATATGGCCTGGAGTCATTTCGATGACAGCCACTTCCTTTCCGTCGCACATTGTGAAATGGTTGTGTTTTGGCTTCTGGCCTTCATTGACGAGTTTCTCAAGCATGTCGATGGCTTCCTGCACAGTGGCGCAATTATGTGCGACCATGTTGAAAACGGCACCGATGGTCAATTGTGGGTTATGCGGACCGTCCACAGTAATTGGCACGCTCGTATCAATGATGCCCAGCCCCTTCTCGTTAAAGAGCATATACGGACTGAACGCGAGAACCTTATATTTGGCGCTCTTGATCTGCGAGAAATACAGTTTGACCTCGATTTCCTTTCCCTTGCCCCAGTCTCTGTTCTTATGGACGACATAAGTCCCAGTCTCGCTCGAATCAGGGGCTATAACCCATGACGTGCAGGCAAATGCCGTGATTGCAAATAGCGCGAATACTCCGACAAACAGTCTTGACATGGTGGCAAACTCCATTGGTATGTTTTTAAGCAATGTCAGAAAACCTGACATGTTTACAAGAAACATACTATGGCTGTTCTTGATAAGATGTCAAGCGACATGAACTTGTAATTGAATCGACACTTCGGTTGAGTATTTTGTGCATTTCCACAAAAATCAGAGACTTGTACTTGATAAAACGCCATAATGGGTTATTTTAAATTAATTCAACTCACTTGTTCGACACGGAGAGATGCCGGAGTGGTCGAACGGGACGGTCTCGAAAACCGTTATAGGCTTTGCCTATCCAGGGTTCGAATCCCTGTCTCTCCGCCATTTATAAACTCCCAAAGCCCCAAATAGTACAGTTCAGTACAGTTTGGGGCTTTTTTCAAGTCACCGTAATTCATAGCCTTTCCAAGATCACCAAGCAGGAGCATTCCAACGATGAAGAAAACCCTAAGTGTTTTCGTGTTGCTGACCATCACGACGCTGACCCTCATGGCGGAAAGCCTCTCCATTGACGGCATTTTCAAGGAACTAAACGCTAAAGGCGAAAGCACTAGTTGGATTGTGCATCAATGGCAAGGCTATCGCCCTTTGCCAACCTTGACAGTCCTGAAAAACGCCGACTCTGGACGCAATGTCCTGCGACTGGACAATGTGCGTTCCGCGAGTGGCGGGGCCTTGCATACGGTCAAGCGCTTCCCCGTCCGTTGCGGTGATCTTCTGCGCATATCCTTCCGCGCACGTGGTAAGGGCGAGGTGCGCGTCGCGCTGGGATGTCTCCTGGCGGATGGCAAATGGAACATCGTCTCGCCCAAGGTGTTCAAGTACAATGTGGGCACTGAATGGAACGACTACATCTGCACGCTGCGGGTGCCAAATGGCCCCAACGGCGAGACAGGGCAGGTCTATATCGATTTCCACATCAATTCCCAGGGGGTGTTAGAACTATCCAATGTCAGTGCCACACATGAGGATGGACTTTATCGGGGCAGCGACCCCTTCCCTACGCAATGGACGCTATTTGGCGAGGTTCCATCAGACTACATGCCGACTGCTGAAGAACTCAACTCCATCCCCGAAACGCTGAATGGTGTCAGTGGCAAGCCCGTCATACTCAATGATAACACTCTGGATTTTGCCCCGATTATGGGACTTGGCCGCGACAAGTGCGGCTGGGCTTTTGCGACGCTGAATTCCCAATGCGACTGCGAGTATACCCTTGGGGCAGGAGCCGACTGGTGGATGACTTACTATCTGAATGGCGAGATACTGGTGGATACCTTCCCCAACGGCAACAAGGACAATATTGTCGCCTTCACCAACTACGTTTTCACTCCACGGTTCAAAAAGGGAAAGAATACCATTGCCATCAAGTTTATGGCGGGTAGCGCATCTTCACAACTCAAAGTCGGCGGGCCTGAACACTTCCACAACCTCGTCAACAGAATCAAACTATCGAAAATCGACTGGATCGACTCTTTCGACAATGGTCAACATGCCTGTACAGGTAATCCAGAAATCATTCAAGGCAACCCCACCCCTGGATTGCTTTCCGTGACGGGACAGGCCGTCTTCAAGACCAATGGTATCTTAAACATCGACCCGCCAAAACCATATTTTGACCTGCCCGCTGAGGAGGGACAGCACCGCGTTCTTGGCATCCGAATCCAGAATTTTGGACGAGAGTTCCAGGAACGCAGGGATTCCACGCTCGCGTTCGTCATGGAAGGACAGGGAGATGATGCCACCTTATGCATCAAGCACAAGGCGAATAATGGCATTCTTGAACTTGAGGTCTCTCGTAAAAATGCCATTATTGCCACACATCAGGTGGCCTATGGAATGCTGCCCGCCGATTTTATCTTCGCGGGAGGCAGAAAAGGAACATACTCGATTGTGGTTAACAGCCTTGCAACCAGCAATACCTCTTTTTTCACAGGCGACCATCCCTTCTTTGCTGCCAACAACAGCAATCTGAAACTGGGGTTGGTTTTCAAGGCCCTGGACGGCTCAGCCGAGGTCGTCACCGATAATTTCCTCGTCGGATGCGCAACAGATGCGAGCGACTTCAGCAAAGTACCCTTCAAGGTGAAACCACTCAAGGAGTTCGACCCTGTCAAGGCTGGATGGAAGCAGGTGTTCGCCGATGAGTTCGATGGCACCGAGTTGGACATGTCGAAGTGGTTTCACGGCTACAACAGTTTCCCCGAACGTATTAAAATCCACGATGGTAAATGCGAAATCATCTGCGACTGGAATCAAAAGAAAACAGGGGTGACCTCCGCCAGCATCCGCACTTTCCAGCAGTTTGGATACGGATATTTTGAGGCCAGAGTGAAATTCCGCAAGGAGCACGGCTGGTGGTCAGCCTTCTGGATTTGCAACAGCAACTGCTCCAATCCCTTCTACGACAGTTTTGAGATTGATGTCTACGAGGACTATTACCTGCGTTCCGAGAAGCCTGGCGACAAGCCAAGGAACATTCTGGACCATAACCTCCATGTGTTCACTGCCGATTGTCTAAAGAGTTGGAATTACCATTCCAAACTGCCAGGCAGTCTGGATGAATTCTATACTATTGGCTGCAAATGGACCCCTTTTGAAATCTCTTACTACTTGAACGGAAGACTGATAGAGAGTTCTGCCAACCATAGCCCATACAGTTCCGTCACCTTCGACCCTTTCAATCATGCCGCGGGGATAACTCCCATGAGCGCCATCCTCAGCGGTTGCTGTGGAAAATCCGGCGGCGACCCCAAATATGGCAATTTCCCTGAGAGTTTCTATTGCGACTTCGTGCGCGTGTATGAGTATCCACAGGATGACGTTCCGATGGTGAAATGGACCAAGGATGCCAGCGACCTGCCCTTTATGATCCAGCCAGGCACGACGCTACACTTCGAGGCAGAGCCAATCCCCTCTGCCAAATCCAAAAGCCCCATCAAAAACGTCTATCTCTTTGATGGCGGCTATCTTCTGGAGCACAAAAGCGAACCGCCTTACGACTTCGACGTGATTGTCTCCAAGGAATATTATGATACCACCGACTACGTCCGTCCTGGACGGCAGGGCAAATACCCTGGATTTGGCCCATCTTTCCATGCATTCTGCGTGTTTGTCCAGGATGAAGTTGGAAATGTCGCTCACACAGAGCCAGTGCTCAAGTATTTTGCGCCTACGGAGAAGAGCCGTCCCTATCAAGGCAGGAAGCAGGTGATTCCTGGGCGACTTGTCCTGGGCGACTACGATGAGGGCGGCCAGGGTGTGGCATACTTCGATTCGACTGCCGCAAACACCTTTGCGAAACGTCCTGAGGCACGCCGAACCGATGAGGACGTTGACCTCTCTGGCGATACCATCGGTGGTTTTGCACCATGGGAATGGCTGAACTATACTGTCGATATCAAGCAGGCAGGCAAATACAAAGTTACCCTGCATTATGGTACGCCAATGAGGAATCTGAAGGATGCCCTGCTTTTCCTGGACGGCAATATTGTCGGACGATTCTCCATCCATCCCCATGCTGGGGGTGACTTCTCCATCGATACAACTTCAACCGCAGAGGTCGAACTCCCCGTCGGCCAGCACGAACTAAAATTTCTAGCCCTCTCTGGAGGATTCAATACCAACTACATCGATTTTGAAAAACAGTAAGGCAAGAAGGTCAAGGTACTTAACTTATTTAATAGTGCAAATTCCATACTTATCAACTAACGGAGGCAACAAATGATTCAAGCAGGATTTTTCGAATGTGATATTACTCCTCCCTATATGACAGATTGTCCAGGGGATTTTTCCAAACGCAAGATTCTCCATTTCAGCGACCCATTGAAAATGCGTGCCTTGGCATTAAGCGATGGCACGAAAAAGGTTGCCTTGATCGGCGCGGATAACATTGGCTGTGGTGCGGGCTTTCTTAAAAAACTAAAAGAAAACCTCCCAGGTATCTCACTAATCTATAGTTCTTCACATACGCATTATGGAGGCGTTCTGAATGATAAGTTCCCTGGCATCGACGAAGCGGATGAGGTCATTCGCCGAATCGTCTTGGAAGAAAGCGTTGCGCACGATCCCAATTACTATGAATTCTGCATGCATCAGGCAATCACCGCCGTGACGTACGCATTTGATCATTTGCAGGATGTCGATTTCTCATTCGGCAAAGGACGCGTTGAAAACCTGATTTTCAATCGTCGCATCCGCATGAAAGACGGTTCTGCAAGAACACATGCAGGCAAGGGAAATCCCGATGCCGTCGGATATGCAGGACCAGTCGATGACGAACTCGGTGTGATGGGCATTTGGAAAAAGGACTCCGATGAACTTCTGGGGTTTGCACTCAATTTCTCCTGTCATGCCTGTATAAATCTTGAAGGCGCAACGGCCGATTTTCCAGGAGTCGCCATCAATACGGTCAGGGCTGTGTTTGGAGAAAAGGCTGGAGCCGTCTACTTGAATGGCGCGTCAGGAGATGTCACCCAGATTGACAATCTCAGCCTGAGAAAGGACACAGGCAAACCGATTGCCATCAAACTCGGACGCGCTGTCGGAGCAGAGGCCATCAAGATTCTTGCAACTGCCGACCATGGCCCCATCGAAAACCTAAACTACTTGGGCCAGTCTTACACTTTCAGATTCAGGCCACTTGATGAAACCGAAATCAAAGAATCCTACGACAAAATTCAGGTATTCGAAAATAGCAATGACTATAAGATAGCCAAGTCTCTAGTCATGCAGAGCATATCTCGCAAGGCTAATCCATCCCCTAAAGCCGATTTGGGCGTTCTGCAAATCGGGCCATTGGTCATCGGCAGCGTCCCATGCGAGTTTTTCGCACAATTCGCCTTGAATTTCAAGGCACAATCTGCATTTCCTTTCACATGGCTTTCACAACTCTCCTTCATCCGATGCTACATCCCGACCGCAGATGCCTTCGATCCCGTTGTAGGCGGTGGATATGAGGCATCGACAGCGCAATTTGTTCCAGAAACTGGAGATGAAATCATCGGCATTGTCAGCCAGTTGGCAAAGCAATTTAGCCCAGAATCAGTTCCGCAGCCCCAAACAGTACCTCCTGTCAAGCAAGTCTGGGGGTATAACTTCAAACGCAAGTGATTGGTCCTGAATCCGTGATGTATCACCTGACGGCCGATTTCGTTGTCAAGTCTTCCGCCTTCGCCAAAGGCTACGGCAAGACAGGCGCGTATGTCGTATACGCACCCTCAACTTTCCTAGAAATCGCCTCGCCATTCTGCACTTCACGGATTCAGATTGTTTTTTGTTTATGACTGTATCATCTGAAAAAGCGATTTGAAGACGCAAAAGAAAAATCCCAAGGAGTTCCAGAATGAAACGTCTTGTTTTGCTGTTGGCATTATGTCTGGTTTCCGTCTGCCTTGCAGAGGATGTATGGAGTGTCTCGTTCAAAAACGGATTCATTTCCGTCTGTTATAAAGGAAAAGAACTGTTTGCCTCAATAGACCTAGCCGCCTTCACTCCTGATTACAAGGAATGTCCTTTCACGATGCGCAAAGGAAGTTATCGCCAGGAGGCGGGCAGGCATGTTTTCCACCATTCGACGGAAGACGCGGATACGACATTGACCATCTCTTTCGCGGGAACCGAGATGACACTTGACATGAATGCTCAGGTCAAACAAATGATGCCCTTCGAATATGGCCTGCGTTTTAAACCTGACACATTCGCACTTGAGGATGGCTCCATCTACATTTTCAACAACGGAAGAAGTTCAAAATTCACCAATCTTGAGATTGATTCCTTTAAGCCAGATGGCCTTTCCTTTGAAATGGAAAAGGCATCACATTGTTTCTCTTGTGAAGGAAATATGAATTTTACCTTTCAGGACAGGAGAAAAAACGGCGGTTTTTACCGTCTGGTTGGAACAAGGCGTCATGACAGTTCTGTGATAAATCAGCATATCGTATGGAAAATCAAAGAATACAATGACGAGCAGGTTGCCTTCAGAAAAAAACACGTTCTCGCGCATGCAAACAGAAGCACCCGTAGTCTCTCCGTCTCCAATGCTGATTTTGAACAGGGAGAGGCTGAATGGGAGTGCGGTCCCAACGCGTCTTTCGAGTCGGTGGACGCCAAGCACGGCAAAAGTGCTAAAATGGTTGTCGGCAATCCGTTGAAAGACCCCGTCTATATCACCCGCCTGGTTCCCATCGTCCCAGGCGGACGGTATTTGGCCAGATGTCAAATCAAAACGAAGGATGTCGAGGCTGCTGAAGGCAAAATGTCATCTGTCGGTGCCTGCCTTATTGTCGAATGGGCGGATGAGAACAAGAAATGGATAGCGCCTGGCGTCTACAGCAAAGGCCTTTGGGGAACAAGCAACTGGACAACAGTGGAATGCAAAAAACTACGTGCTCCCCTGAATGCTCATTATGCCAGTGTGTTTATCGCTCTTCGAGGCAAGGGAAGCGCATGGTATGACAATTTTGAACTCTGGCAGCAAGAGGAGTCGGCAGTCAAAACCACCCCAAGGGAGGGGGAGGTTCTGCACACAAATGCCCCGTTGTTCGGCTGGCTTCGCCTTGACGGAGTGGATGACTACACAATCGACCTTTCCCAGTCACCAAGTTTTCCGCCTGAGGAAACAATCCAGCAATCCATAGAAGTCCAGACATCCTATCAACTTCGAACTCCCCTCAAGCCTGGCGTCTGGTATTGGCGCGTCAGTGCTCCAGGTTTTGAGGACAAAACCACCGCAAACTTCGTTGTAGATGCGCCTCAAGGAGTCAATCTCGCTCCACCTGAGATAGTTGCGCAACATTCACGTCTTCTCTCGACCACTGACACATACAACTTTTCGATCCGTCACACGGATGGAATCACAGAGGTGAAGGCTGTGGATGCTGATGATTCCTCTGCGCGATTCACCATCTCACACAACGGCAAGAATGAATACACCGTCGTCTCGCAAAAAGGATGGAGAAAAGGATTGAATACCATTGAGATTACGGCAACAGGAACCAACAAGGCATCAGAGACAAAGAAAATCTGGATTGTCTGCGCCCCCAAGCCTCAAAGCACCATAGTCATCGACAAGGATGGCCGCTACACAGAGAATGGGAAGCACATTTTTCCATTGGGCATCTATGAGGTGAAGCCAGAGTACATGGCCGACGTCAAGGCGGCTGGCTTTGATGTCGTCCATACATACACATGGGAGGGCAGCCAAGACGAGGCGGCTGCCAAGGCATATATGGATGCCGCACAGGCTGCTGGCATACGTGTTTTCATCGGCTTTGACCGTGGAAACCACAGCAAAAATGGCATCGTCCAAGGCAATTTCGAACTTTTGGCAAGGCGTGTGGGAAGCCTGGCCGTCCACCCTGCCCTTTTCTGCTGGTATCTCTTTGACGAACCCGAGGTCCCTTCCTATTATGTTCCTCCCAAACAACTTACTGCCTTCGCGGAACTCCTGCGAAAGTTGGATCCCTACCACCCCGTTGTCATGACCACGTGGGGCAAGAGTATGAA
>JAGCTA010000528.1 GCA_017963875.1 Victivallales bacterium
CTGCAGACGAGGTTTCCCGTCCACAGCGTTCCATAATGCTGTATTGTCGAACTGTCAGATGGCGGTGATTGGACATTTATAAAATAGTCAAAAACACCACTCTTCTAACAATTTTAACAACAGATTGTTATAAGCATTGTCGCATGGACGGGGCGGTTATTCCGCAGTGAGGATGAAGTCAATGCCAGCACCGCCGTTTTCCTTTTCTGCGGTTGCCCAGTGTTCAAGAATCTTCTTGCAGGTACCGTCCGTGACCATTTCCTTCAACGTCTTCTGGACCGTGTCACGGAGTTCCGTGTTGCCTTTTTTGAATCCGACGCCGAATTTCTCATTGACGAGGTTCTCGGCCAGGATGACGAATTTGCCATTGCTCTTTTTCATCAAGCCTTCCGCGACCGCGCTGTCCAGTGCGATGGCATCGACTGCGCCGCTTTCCAGCATGGTGCTGGCGGTATTGTAGTCGGGAACCAGTTTGAGTTCCTTTTCAACAAACGTCGCGTCTTTTTCCTTCTGTTCCTTGAGGTAGTCTTTGATTGCGCCAACGCCGCTAGAACCATCCTGCGCGACAATGACCTTGCCCTTCAGGTCGGCGAGTTTGGTGATGCCGCTGTCCTTTTTCACGAGGACCTGTTGCAGATTGCTGACGTATGGTTCAGTCCACGTGTACAGGTCTTTGCGTTCGTCTGTGATGGTGAAGCCGTTCCAGATGCAGTCGATGGTGCCTGCATTCAATTCGCTGTCCTTGGCCGCCCAGTCAATGGGTTTCTTTACAAGAGTCCAGCCGTTGCGCTTGCAGACTTCGGCGGCGAGATCAAGGTCAAAGCCCTTGTGTTCGCCGCTTTTTGCATCCAGAAAACCGTATGGCGGAAATTCCGCATCAAAGCCGACGGTGAACGTCTTGCCAGGCTGTGCGCTGTTCTTGTCCGTGCATCCCCAGAAAGCCAGTGCGCAGACTGCCAGCATTGCCATGGTTCTGATGAAATTCTTCATAAGTCTTTTCTCCGTTTTTTTTGTGTGTTGATTAAAGATTCATTGACCATGGGTATCTTGATTAATGAAACCCACGGCGACACCAATAGAACAAACTTTATAATTTATCCCATGGAGAGACCTCTTTCAATCCTTTATGACATAGAAAAGACAAGGAAAGCGAAGTTTTTTCGTTTTCTTTGACAGAGAGGACATCTTTTCTGTTTTTCCGCTTGTTAAAGAAGATACTCCATACTATATTATAACAAAACGAAAACTTGTTCACATGTGAATGCCTTGGCGCGGTTGCCAATGCATGAACAATTTCAACCAAAGGAGAAAAAACATGGCAGTTTGCTACAAGGATCTGGGTCTTGTCAATACCCGCGACATGTTCAAAAAGGCAATGGCTGGGCATTATGCCGTTCCCGCTTTCAACTTCAATAACATGGAACAACTCCAGGCCATCATTCAGGCTTGCTCCGAAGAAGAGTCTCCAGTCATCCTGCAGGTGTCCAAAGGCGCCCGCCAGTATGCCAACCAGACGCTCCTCCGCTATCTCGCTCAGGGCGCTGTCGAATACGCACGCGAAATCGCTGGCGGCGACAAGGTGATTCCAATTGCCCTCCATCTCGACCATGGCGATTCCTTCGCGACATGCAAGAGTTGTATCGAATACGGTTTCTCATCCGTCATGATCGATGGTTCCTCCAAGCCGTTTGCCGAGAACATCGCGGCTACTAAGGAAGTCGTTGACTATGCACATCAGTATGATGTGACCGTCGAAGGCGAACTCGGTGTCCTGGCTGGCATCGAGGACGAAGTCAATGCTGAAAAGCACACCTACACCCAGCCCGACGAAGTCGAGGCATTCCTCAAGGGAACGGGCGTTGACTCACTCGCGATTTCCATCGGCACGTCCCATGGCGCATACAAGTTCAAACCAGGCGAGAATCCGCGTATCCGCCTTGACATCCTTGCTGAAATCGAGAAGCGCATTCCTGGCTTCGTGATTGTCCTCCACGGTTCAAGTTCAGTTCCGCAAGACCTCGTCGCCACCATCACCAAATATGGCGGCAAGATGGAAAACGCCATTGGTATCGCCGAGGACCAGTTGCGCGAAGCCGCCAAGTCCGCCGTCTGCAAGATCAACATCGACAGCGATGGCCGTCTTGCCATGACCGCCGCCGTCCGCAAGGTCTTCGTCGAGAAGCCGTCGGAATTTGATCCGCGCAAGTACCTCGGTCCAGCCCGTGACGCATTGAAGGACCTCTACAAGCACAAGATCATCAACGTTCTCGGTTCAGCGCACCACGCGTTTGACAAATAACGCAAAAGGTTCGCGAACTATTGTGAACTGAAAAGTTGAACTCCTCTGCCGTAAAATGCGACAGGGGAGTTTTTGTGTCTTTCTAGAACTTTCTAGTTAAAGCGCATTTGCCCTGTTGAATGATTTTAACCTATGTGTTATATTAGCAAAATTGAAGATATGTCCTTATTAATAAACATAAAAGGTGGATCCATGAGCATCACAAAGAAGATTCTATCTGGGCTGTTTTTGTGCGCGTCTTTGACTGTAGGTGCGTTTGTCGTCACAGAGGCGGGAAATCCAGCGTCAGAGATTGTCATTGAGCCGAATCCCGCCGAGCCGATTGTGAAGGCGGCAAAGGAACTCAACCGTTGGGTGAAGGAAATATCAGGGGCGGAACTACAGATAGTAACGGCATCTTCCGAAGGGATTAAGAGGCATATTTTCCTGACGTGTTCGCCAGAAGTGCTGGCAGATTTTCCCGAAGTCGAGAAGAAGTTGTCGGGCAATGATGGTTATGCGTTCAAGGAACGCGGCAATGAACTCCTAGTACTTGGAAGTTGTCCCAAGGGCGTGCTGAATGGCGTCTTCCAGTTGCTTTTCAAGAATACGGACATCATCTGGGCGAGGCCCAATGAGTAATTCGGAACGCTGTTCACGCCGAATCCGAATCTGGATTTCAAGGTGACTGATGTCATTGATACGCCGTATTTCTCCATGCGTGGCTGGCAGACGCGATATGGCGCGACAATCTACGAGTTTATGTGGGCCGTCCGCAATTTGTCCAGTTGGACGAGTTGGTCGCCAAGCCAAAGCAAGGAGAATGATTCCTACGGTATGATCAAGGAGGCGTATTTCGGCCATAATATCACGGGACGGTACATCACTGCGGACAAATATTATAAGACGCATCCAGAGTTCTTTCCAGAAATCAAGGGCAAACGCGTTGACTTTGCCCATGCGAAGCGCAAGCCGCAATTGTGCTTTACGAATCAAGAGATGATTGAATGCTTCAAGAAGGAATTCGAGACTCATGTCCTGCAACGGCCTGGTTGCAAAATCTATGGTATTTTCGCTGAGGACAACTACGATTTATGCCATTGCGCCAAATGCAAGGAGGATATCCAACTTCCTGATGGGAAAGTCCTTAAATACGGCGCTCCTGATTTCCAGTCAACGCGTTTCTTCCAGTTC
>JAGCTA010000529.1 GCA_017963875.1 Victivallales bacterium
AAAAAAAACAAGTTATTTTATGAAAAAATGCGACTTGTCCATGTTTTTTTGTGGCAATATTGGGAAACATGTGCCATATTTATATAATTGGTTTATTTTGGATGATTGTATGGCAGGCGAAAAGCATTGCCGTGAATGAACTAAAAATCATGCATAAGGCAGCAATAGATGGATGAGAATAATACAACGACGGAACCGACTTTCCTTGTCTATGGGGAAGGGTATCCAGAGGAAGGCCAGATGCTTTCGCAGGAGGCATTGCAGGCGGAATTGGAATCGGGGCGACTGACGTCTGGTGATTTGGTCTGGTGTGACAACGTCTGGCGTCAGATTTCTGAGATTTTTGAATTGGAGCCGTACCGCCTGCCAGACTATACTGACGCAAATGAGCCTGAAATCGCATTGGATTTCAAAAAACTTCCGTCATGCCATCTTGTGCCAGAAGTTGCCGATTCATCTGCAGTCAAGCATTCTGTTTTTGGATGGCTGATTCGTGGCAAGGACGGTCGTCTTAGGTCAGTTCCGATATTGGCTTTGGAAGTGCTCGTTGTAGTGATTGTCCTGGGTTTTCTTGGATATTACGCCATCCTTCCTGGAATCAATCGGCTGTATTGGCGACCCGCATACGTGCTGGTCTATAATCCATATCCAACGCCTGTGACGGTGAAGTTCATGGACAAGGAGTACAAAATCGCGGGCAACACCCATTGCACCATTCCAGATATCTTCGGGCGGATGCCGCGTTCAGAAAAGATGCTGCTGCAATTGCCAAAGGGCAAAGACGGCAAAGAACCTGACCCAAAGAAAATCAATGTGCCTTTGAGTGCGGCGGAGACGGTTTTGGTGAACCCTGATGGCATCATTTCCTTCGGTGTCATGAAACTTCGTGCACAGGGGAAGGGCATTTCGGATTCGGAAAAGAACGCGATTGTGGAGGAAATCCGTAGCGGCAAAGCGCCTGTGACGGCAATCCGTGTCGCGGAAAACGTCAAGAAGGACGGTCGGGAGGCGTTGCTTGCCTACACGAATGACAAGATTATCCGTTCCTCGGATTCCATTGTGAAGAACGGGTTGCTGAACCTTCAGCAGTTGGGATTGACTCGATCGGAGGATTACCTGGCACACCATACCGATATGGATGCTACTCCAATGGCGCAGATTAGCAGAAACCTCCTGCGCGGAGTCTCCATCAAGGACATCAAGATTTTTTATCGCCGAGGAAGCAATGAGGTCGCCGAATGCGAATTCAAACTCAGTTTTCCAAAAGACGCAAAATCGCCGTTTAAACCAGTAAGAAAATTCGGCAAGAATGTTCCGACTGAACTGAGGGACTTTGATGAATTGGAGGGTGGGGCCGTCTGCAAGGTTAGATTCGATGAAAAGCAGACGATAGTTGAAGTTAAATTCGAGAAGAACAACTTTAAGGTCGTACGCAATCAACGGACGATACTCGGTCGTTGGTCCTATACGGCAAGCCAGGCTGTGAATAACAAGAAATGGAGTTGGAAGTGGCAGTTTGAAGGGCAAGATGCAGGCAAGGTCGCGACGTTGAGACTGGTTATGCCTGATCATGGGAAAATTGACAAGGCAAATATTCAATATAATGAAAGGCGTCCCGCTCCGCCACCGAAAACGAAGAAGTGACAGTGTGTATGGCTTTGGGAATATGGATTTTCGCTATTAAGGATTATCTTCAACAATGGCAATATGTTATGTAAGATTTTCGATTTCGGGGCAGCAAGCGATTGAATGCGTTCTAACGGATTTCCCCGCCAGGATTGGCCGTGCCGAAGGCTGTGAAGTCTATGTCCCCCATCCATCTATTTCTGGATGCCATGCGCAACTGGTTTTGGATGAGGACGGCTGCATCGTGCTTCAGGACCTCAAAAGCACCAACGGTATCTATTTCAATTACAAGCGTATTTCCGAAAAGGTTATCACTGGACCGACGCGGGTTATCATGGGAAAGGTGGATTTTGATTTCGCTTTGACAGAAGATGATTTTGCGGCGATGGCGTTGCCGAAAATCCAGTCAGCGCCACAGGAGACAAAACGCGCGGATGTGTCATCAATTGTCGGTAACGGTGCTTCTTTCCCAGAAAAAAGCCCTGCCGCAACAATTTCCAGGGTTGCAGGCAGTGGCCATGGCGGCATCGTCTGCCCGCATTGCTGGCATCGGTTTGACGTGGATGAATTCCTGTTTATCGCACGTCATCAGAGCCTCATCGGCGATCCAGTTTTAGGCGCGGATGCGGCACAGCGTTTCCTGCCGTCACGTTTCACGCCAGAAGGCAATGCTTTGGATGCGGCGGGCATGAGTTGTCCTGACATGGCGTGTCCAAGGTGTCATCTGAGAATACCGCAGGCCGCGAGCGAGATGCCGCCGTTATTCTTGTCAATCGTTGGCGCGACCGCCAGCGGCAAATCCTATTTCCTCACGAGCATGACGTGGGAGTTGCGAAACAAATTGTCGCAGACGTTTGCCATTTCTTTTACGGACACGGATGCCGTCAACAATCAGATTCTCAACGATTTCGAGGAAACGGTGTTCCTCCATTCGGATGCCGACGAACTCGTTTCCCTACGAAAGACGGAACTCCAGGGGGATTTGTACAACCAGGTCCTTTTGGACAATATGCTCATCAATTTGCCCAAGCCGTTCATTTTCACTATCATGCCCTCGGAACACCATCCGAGGTATGCGGAGGTCTGCGAGAAGATGAGCCGCGCGTTGGTGCTGTATGACAACGCGGGCGAGCATTTCGAGCCTGGGATGGATTCTGTGGACAATCCGACGACCCAGCATCTGCTTCATGCGGACACAATCTGCTTCCTGTTCGACCCTACGAAGGATGTGCGTTTCCGCAAATATCTCAATGGCATCAAGGACCCCCAACTGGATGCGCATGCAAGAGTGCAGCGGCAGGAAATTATCCTGACAGAGATGATTAACCGAATTAAAAAGTATTCTGGTCTCAAAGCGACAAGAAAGACGGCGAAGACGCTGCTTTTCATAGTCGCGAAATTCGATGTGTGGCGGCAGATGCTGAAGATGGATTTGCCAGAGGAGCCATGGCAATGGGAATCGGAACTGAATACATGCGCATTTGACATTGATTTGGTGAAGAACGTATCCTTCCAGATTCGTCTGATGCTTCAGCGGATTTGCCCTGAGGTTGTTTCGATTGCCGAATCATTTACGGGCGATGTCGTGTATCTGCCAAACAGCGCCTTGGGGCATAGCCCTGAAATCAATGAAGAGACTGGGATGATTGGCATTCGCCCCGCCGATGTCTCTCCCTGGTGGGTTTCGGTGCCAATGCTGTATTTCTTCTGGGAGAGCGGTTTCATTCCGAGCATTCCAGAACAGCATCGTGTTCATCATGACTGCACACCAGTCGATTGCAAGCGTTCAGGCGATGTGTTCTTTGTCACGCTGCCAGGAAAGCGGATGCCTTTGCAGATACCCGTGTCATTTGCAGGTTACGAACTTCAGGATTTGGAAAGCGGAATATGGTATAAATTGCCTAAACAGCAATGATTGCCCCGAAGTCCAAATCATATTATAATTTTAAGGTTAAGAATGGCTCAAGAACTCATATATACTTCATCGGAACGTGGCGTGCGTTCAGGGACAAGCGGTTTTTGCACCGTGGCTTATACGCGCGGTATGATGCCGCAGACAATGCAGATTCTTGAGGCGATGAGTACCTATCGGATGCCCTTGGGCATGACCGAGTGGCAGACGGCTCCTGTGGTCTGGAGCCATTTGCGCTGGCAGAGCATC
>JAGCTA010000530.1 GCA_017963875.1 Victivallales bacterium
AACTCAGGTTGGCCAGTTCCATAAGCGAAGCCAGAGGCGAGATATCCTTGTCAGGGATAGCACTTTGGGGAACCAGTTGTTTGAAAACAAGTTGCCATTCCATAGAAGAGAAATCCCGCCAGTGACATTCTTGGCAAAACTTTGGATGGGCAAACAGACCGCTTCTTGCCCAGAAGGCGGATGGCAATCTGGCCATTTTGTCCTGACATTCTGGCTGATGCCATTCCGGATGCATTTGAATCAACGTTCCGTAGTCCATATCCGTCAGACTCCGCAGTTTACAACTCCCGACGTATTCGGGATGCTCTTTCAGGATCTCCAGCCAGGTTTTGCTGTTTAATGCTCTTTTGTCAACAATCTTCCACACTTCGGGACGGAGCTTCAGCAGTCCAGCGAATTGGGCGGGGGTCAAGCGCTTCAGCGAATCACCGCTAATTTCAGCGGGATGGGAATACAGGTAGTCCACTGGATTGAGTTCCAGCAGGAGGCTCTCGTTGCAGTATTTCTCCAGCGACGGATGCGTCAGCAGCATTTTCCCCCACAGCCCCAAAGAATAGAAGTCCTTTAGAATGGAGCACATTTGGGGATTGCGACAGCATTCCAGGAGGAGGGTCTCGATTTCCCTTGGGGCCTTTAGGATTCTCTGCTGCCATTTCTCCGCGCTAAATTGGGTTCTCGCTTCATTATGCATGTTTTTCTCCCAAACGGATTGTCTGCTTCAACGCAAGGGCCTGTTCGCTGATGGTGAACAAATGTTCTTCGTGGAAATTTCTGTCCTCTTTGGGAATCTTTTGAATATGCCGTAGGAGTTTCTCCGCCAAAGGCGCAATGCCGAGAAGAAGTCTGCGATAGGTCAGGCCACCTTCTGGCGACAGCGGGAAAGCCAGTGAGAATCCATTCTGAAGTGCATACTTCAATTCATTCCCGTTTAAAAGGTTAAACACTTCTTTCCCATATTTCTTTTGGGTTTCAGGACGTTTTATGACATGCTGCAGCGCTTTCCAAAGGGATCCCTCGTCCGTTCCGCGTAACCGCTTGATCATCCAATACTTGACCAGAATCTCCTCAGGGATAGGCGGCGCATAGATGTCGCCATAGTGAGCGAGTATATCCGCCAAAATGGCCACTTTGTCATGATTGTACAGGTAATTGCAGACGTACTTCAGTTTGTTCTCTGGGTCACGCGCCAAGTCGATGTCCAGAATCAATTTGGCGACATCCCCCTCGTCCAGGTCGTTTTTCTCATTGGTCCGCAAGGCCATAACTCGTAGTGATTGTGGCACATCCATTGGTTTGACGAGGGTGACGGGAAAGATCGCAAAAAACCACGAGGCGAGTTCTTTGGCATCCTGACAGAGTTTCCCCTGATGCAGACAGGCGTAGGCGAACTGAACAATCCCCAGGTGCCACAAATCCACATATTCTTCATCCTTGTATCCTCTCCAGGCCGTGACGGCGCGGTATTCGCTGTAGAGCGAATCAATGACCTGCAGGATTGGAAGGTCATTCCACGGCTTGTTCGTCCCCATCATTTGATGCAACGGGACAACCCGTCCGCGATAGTGCTTCCGCCCAAGAAAAATCTCAAAAGAATTGAGAAATGATTGCTGCTCCATGACTTGACTCTCGCTTGCCTGGATGATGTTTATTGCGCGCTCTGGTTTTTCTGTTCCCAGGCGATAAAGTTCTTGGCAGAACGCGCATGGCATAGAAGCGCCTGGTTGGGGGATTCGCAATATTCCGCCGCCGTCAGCAGTTCATCCGCAAACTCTGCAAAGAAGTACATCAGTTTGCGATAGGTCAGATGTGGACATGCGTTGGATACGGCGGCATCGAGTAAGCCCCCATTGTCATGGAACTCCTGAAATGTATTCTCGTCAAATTCCACGCTTTCACGCAGGCAGTGAAATGCGAGATGCTTATACGGTCCTTTGAGCACCAAATGGTGAAGCGGGTGTTGGGTCGGCTTAAGCCATTCTGCCTGAAGTTTCATCGGATCACGCCATATAGCCCAATGCCCCTGGCCTGCGCATATATAGGCATGACGCCAATAATCAAAAAGGTATGCGGGGGGTATCAGTTCATCCATTTTTCCCGCAAGCAAATGGAGTTGCTCCGCCAAATGATGTTCCCTCTGGTTGAACAGGTAATTGTAGATGTATTTCAGGCGATTATCTGGATTCGGAGCCAAGTCCACCAGAAGTTTCAATTCTGCGGCATTGCCGTTCGTCACGGCCCGCTTCAGTTGTTGCGTCATGCCATAAACACGCAGATTGGGAATCTCCTCCTGTGTCCATACATCCCATCCGCCGAAAAGATAGTCGTAAAACAGCCAGTATTTCTCTTGTTCCCCCCCCAAATTCTCGCACAAGGGAATCCAGTCGTCTTCGTCAATCAGCATCTTCGCCACTTGAACGACCAGGAAATCCAATACCGTTGTACTATAGTTAGGCTTACATGTACCCAAACGGCTTTTGATCTTCGGCATTAGCGATAAATTTTCCAGAAAATTGACAAAACCCTTCTCATTTTGCACAGCGAGCGTGCCACAGATATACATTAAATCGTGACAGTTGAAAGTATCCCCCAGGCTGAGTTCCTGGAATTTTTGCAACACCATATGAAAGGCACGCCGAACCGATTCAAGATATTCCTTCGTCATGTTGTCTCTCCCTAGATTGCCCCGATGCGCTTCACGAAATCCATGATGTTCTCCACGGGTTTGCCAGAGTTGATGGCCCCGCGCATCTTGTTGCTGCCCGAATTCAAGTCGGCATAGACCACCAGGCCGACGCTCCCGCTGTATTTGTCCTGAGGGACATAGCCCGCCGCTAGACAGACCTGGTAGAGGTCGGCACGCCGCCAGGGCATGCGTCCCGTCAGGCAGACGGTCTGCCCGCCGCCCACATTTTTCACGGTTGCGAGATTCAGCGTCGGGAAGCCAGGCGTGTTCAACGCGGAGATGCTGCCAGTTGTGGGTGCGGTGATGACGGTCGCCGCCGAATGATTCACGCAGGTGATG
>JAGCTA010000531.1 GCA_017963875.1 Victivallales bacterium
GCCATCGGCTGGACGGGTGCATGGAAGGCTGAGATTCTGGCTTCCGACGATTCCATGCAATTCCGCTCTGGTTTGCAGAATGCTCGCTTCTATCTCAAGCCAGGCGAAAAACTTCGCACAACGTCCATACTCATCATGGAATACGCCAAGGGCGAAGACGCATCCAACAAGTTCAGAAAACTCATCCGTGAGCATTTTTCGCATCGGTCATGCACTCCAGCCACGCGAGACGGGCTTCTGGCTTATGAACTTTGGGGAGGCCTCCCGTCCGAACAGATGAAAACGCGCATCAATGAACTCAAGGCGCACGAAATTCATTTCGAGGACCTATGGATTGACGCTGGATGGTATGGACAGTGCACGAAGTGTGACGACCCATACACAGGGGACTGGTGGAAGCATACTGGCGAATGGACCATCAATCGCCGTATCCATCCCGAAGCCATGGAAGATGTCCGCGATACCGCAGCCACGGCGGGAATGCGCCCAATGATATGGATCGAACCTGAACGCGCACTTTCCAATTTGCCCATACCCCAACAGCATCCTGATTGGTTTCTGACGCGCAAGGCTGATATCGGGCAGGACATCCGCCAGCAAATTCTCTACTATGGCAATGAAGAGGCTTTCAATTATGCTCTCCAGACCATTTCCGAACATATCAAAAATCTCAACATGGGATGTTACCGACAGGACTTCAACATCGGACTGACGGATTTCTTCGAGAGTCATGACGAACCAGACCGCAGAGGCATTACGGAAATCCGCCATATTTGCGGAATGTACATGCTTTGGGATACATTGCTCCAGCAATTTCCAGGTCTTGTCATCGACAACTGCTCCAGCGGAGGAAGACGCATTGATTTGGAGACAATCCAACGTTCTATTCCTTTCTTCCGTTCAGATTACCAATGCGCTTTTAATGCAACCGCTGATGTCGTCCAGACGCACAACGCAGGCAGCATGCGCTACTTCCCCTTTATCGGCTGCACCACCAAGGTCTGCGACCTGTACGCATTGCGCAGTTCCTACGCATCAAGTTTTGGTGTCGCATGCTACAATGCCGTTTTCCAGAAACTCAACGAAGATGATTTTGCCGTAGTCCGCAAGGCCGTTGACGATTATCGCAGGATTAGACATTACTTCTGCCTGGATTTCTACAATCACGGTTCCGCCGTTTTCGACATGACCAGTTGGGCCATCTGGCAATACCACGACCCGAGCACTGGCCGAGGTATTGTCATGGCTTTCAGACGCCCGAATTCACCGTTCTCAACTGCAACCATTTCACTCAAGGGACAAGTCAAGACGTTATTGAATGCAACCAATCTCGACAACGGCGAAGTCACCGCCATCCATGATGGTCAACTTTCAATTTCCCTGCCAAATCAACGTTCCAGCATCATACTTGAATACTGTCCATCAGCGAATTAGAATATCATGACGACAAACCTACAGGAGACGAGACCATGAAGCGTAGAATCAAATGTCCCAACTGCCAGACAGAATTTGATGTCACGACCGACCTTATGAACCGAAACCTCCGTTGCAACTGCGGCATAAAATTCCACGTCCTTGTCTCCCTGCCGAAGCCGACGCTTGTCAAATCTGATCAGGGGATCAAGTATCTGCGAACAGACGAATACCTTGCCGTCTGCGATGACCTGGAGCATAATTCCGAAAAATACTTTTCCCTTGACAGCGGGCGGACATGGGTTTCAAGCAATGTCATCTTCAAGTCATTGAAGGTCTCATGCACCGTTGTCCCAGAGACTCCACAGGCATCCGAACCGCAATTGGTCGTCCCCACGGCACCTAAACCACCATCAAAAACCGCACCATTGGGCAACTGATGTTTGTTACTGCATAGAGCAACTTTTTACCACCAAGACACACAAGATATGAGCAATAGACAATTGTTGATTGGAGCATCCGTTCCATGCGGACTACAGGCGATTAAAGAATTCGAGGCATTGAAACTTGGTGAAATTGCGCTCATAGCCCTTCCTGACAATGTCCAGGAAGCCACCGAGGTCATGCGCTACTGCCGAAAAAAAGGCATATACGTTATCCTTGCCGAAATCATCCATCGTGGATGCGACAAACGATGGATTTGCCCGTCCATAAGCAAGGAGCAGTTCAATAAAATCCTTGCAGAAGGCGGAGAATACTACCTTGGCCGCTATACGACAGGAGAGGCAGGCGGTGTCATGTACTGGACAAAGGAATACACCATCAACCGCGCCGTCGACAACTATGAGAACCTGCCGCCTGCCAAAGACACCATTGATGCCCGCGACAAATACATCGCCTATCTAAAACCATACGTGGACAGGGAAGAGCACGACATCGCAAACGGCCCGCTGATCAACGTCGATTCCTCCATGTTGCTTAAATATCAACTTCAAAGTGGCATCGACCATTTAGGTCTTGAACTGCTTCCTGGCAGTCCTCTGCGCATGTTGCCAGCCATCAGAGGAACGGCACGGGCATACGACGACCGTTTCTGGGGAGTCCATATCGCCTTCGGCTGGTATGGCGGCTTTGACTATGACTCCTTCTGGCTCGCCCGCGCCAAGCAAACACTCTACCTGTGCTACCTCAGCGGTGCCGAATACATTTTCCCTGAATCAGGATACTATGACATCAAATACACAGGCTATGATTTTCCATTCAAGCATCCTCAAATGCTTGCCATTCGCAGATACCTCCGTGAATTCTACAGATTTCACAAGATTCACCGTCGTCCTGGAAACAAGCCACGCGTCCGCCTGGCGGTCATCAACGGGAACTGCGACGGCGCGCCTGGGCTCTGGAACAAATATGCCTGGGGACAATACAATAACGGTGACCAGTGGAAAGATTCCGATGCAGAACGCTCATGGGATTTGACCAATATCCTCACTTCACGCGAAATGCCTTACACGGAATTTTATACAAAGACATTCTCATCGTCTGGACAGCCGCCTTGCGGTCAGTATGACATTCTTCCAGCAGAGGCGCCGTTGGATGTATATCAGCAGTACACGGACATTGTGTTCCTCGGATACAACCTCATGGACAAACCGCTCTACGACAAACTCGTCGCATACGTGAAAAACGGCGGCAATGTCCTTATGTGGCTCCCCCATCTCAATGACTGCCCAGACAGGGCGGCACCGTTGCATTTGTTCAATGACGGCGACCTGACCGAATTGTTCGGCCTGAAGGTCACAGGAAGCCGTCCCGCAGACGTCACGGGAACAAAAAACCTCTCTGGCGGACGCCTGCCATTGCCCGTCCGCCCCGTAACTCGGGATCCTATGACCATCGGCGACATCCATGGCGCAAATGTGGACATCGTCTCCAAGGACGCCATTGTAACTGCTGTTTTCACTGGAACGCATTACGAGCCGACGGAGCAATTGCTGCAACGTCCTGCGTTGATTGAGCACCATCTTGGCAAAGGCTACGCGCGTCTCGTCCCCGCATTTGATTATCCAGGTGCGCCTGGAATGAAAGAGTTCGCCACGTTGCTTTTGCGAACGGTATCCGCTGACGCGCAGGATTCGCTTCGCCTGGCTTGTGCGGACTCTGTCCGTTATGCCATATTCGATGACAATGGACATCAGGTGCTCTATGCGCTCAATACGGAATTCGAAGTCTCGCAGAATGTACATGTCTGCATTGATGACTCAAAGACAGGCGAAACGACCATCCCCCCGTCAACTATGACGTTCTTCGCCATCAGGAACGGCATTGTGCTCCATCCAGAGCATATCGAAACCGCCATAGAATCCTGGACAGACGGAGAATGCCTACTCGCCAGTCCTTATGAGCAGGATATAACCGTATGGAACCTCGAAAATCAGCCAAAATCTGTTTCCCTCAATGGTCAGACGGCAACAATTCCACCCAAAGGAACCGCAACGTTCAGAATGCCTCGGACTCCTGGCAAGATACCTGCGGAATTCCTTGCACAGGATTATTTGGAAGAACCAGACATCAATATCACGAATTGCAGACTTCCATATTAGGACACAACAACATTCAATGCAGTAAAGGGAAGCAGGCCATGTTTGAAGACAATATCGTCCCCAACATGAAGGACTGGGGCTTCGTTGATAAACTGTCAAGTTATACAAAACCTGTTTTTTCATGCCGTCAGCCTGGAGCCAACACCAAAGTCTCTCTGCGAATGGCGTTCGACGATAAAGACGGCCTGCTTGAAACTGCTCTTTTCAGCCTTCGCCGACTGTTGACGGACGCAGATTACCTGCTTGCCGATGACGGCTATGTTGTCTCCCTTCAGTCTCATTCGACTGAATACCATGAAGCATACTCCATTTCGACATCTGCAAACAAGGTCGTCCTTGAATCCGCAGATACCGAGGGAATGCGCCGCGCAATCTACGAACTTGAAGACATGATACTGGCCGCAGACGGTCATTTGCCGCCAGAGGGAATCAGAATCTCACGAAAACCTTTCCTTAAGACACGCATTAGCCGCTGCCCTTTTAGCCCCATCAAACGCTGGCCCGTCAATACAGACGAATTATTGGATGACATCGACTACTATCCAGACGAATATCTTGAAACGCTCGCGCATGAGGGAGTGAACGCCATCTGGATTGTGACGGCATTGCGTGAACTTGGCATCACGGCGTTGTGTCCGCCTGACCCTCAACGCGAAAAACGCATCGCAAAACTCTCCAAGGTCGCAAGAAAGACCATCCGCTATGGAATCAGACTCTTTCTGTTCATGATTGAGCCTTTCAGCGCGGCAGATGACGACCCTCTTGTGAAGAAATACCCAGAGATGTTCGGCCCAACTACCTACAACAACCGTCATTCCTTCTGTCCTTGCTCTGTTCATACACGCCAGTATCTCCATGAACTTCTTTCAAGCGTTTTCGCGGCTGTGCCTGAACTCGGCGGCGTGATAGACATCAACATTGGCGAACGCCCCACCTCCTGCCTTTCCACGCAGCCACTCGTCACAAACTCTCCGCGTCCATGCCAGGACCGTTGCGGCCAAAGTTTTGGAAATATCATGAGAACACTTCTGACAACGATGAACGACGCGATTCACGCTGGAGCGCCTGACGCGAAACTCGTTGCATGGTTCTACATGCCTCAGGTCATGCCACATGCGTCATGGGTGCAGGAACTATCCAAATATCCGCCAAAGGATGTCATCGTGCAGGCGAATTTTGAATCAGGAGGCGAAAAATATCAGTTGGGGCGTCGCCATCTTGGAGTTGACTATTGGGTATCGTATGACGGTCCCGCAGCCCCATACGTCACGTTGGCGAAGAACCGTGGAGACGGTGAACTTGGGGCGAAACTGCAACTGGGCTGCGGCCATGAACTGACTCCCGTGGCTTGCATTCCAGCGCCAAGCATCGCTTATCGCAAGTATCGTTCCATGCACGAATTAGGAGTCGGCCATGTCATGCAGTCATGGTATGTCGGCAACTTCCCCGATGTGATGTCTCGCGCCATGGGCAAATTGGCATTCGAGGACTTCGCCAACGAATCCGAAGAAGCCTTTTTGGAGCGTCTTGCAAGACCATACTGGCGAGAAGACGCTCCGATTGTCGCCAAAGCGTGGAAACTGTTTGACGAAGCGTACCAAAACTTTCCATTCAATGTCATTTTCCAGTACTTCGGCCCGCAAAATTCCATGCCACGTTGGAAGTTTCATTTTCTTCCAGATTTGGAGCCGCTGGCTCCACCGTGGAAACCGAATTTCCCATTCGGCGGCGACGCCATCGGCGAAGCACTGGCGGGTTTCAGCATAGAAGAATGCCTGGAACTGCTTGAAAGCATGGTTGTTGACTGGAACCGCGGGCTGGAACTGCTGATGCCACTTCGAGAGAAAATGGCAGACAATAATGAACGGCTTTTGGAAATCGGCACCGCCGACTGCATTGGCTGCCTGTTGGAAGGAACCTTGAATCTTCTCAAGTTCTTCCGTCTGAGACGGGATTACATTGCAGGTAATCGCACGGCACTGACTGACATGCGGCAACTAGTCCTGCAGCAAATGGAATTGTACCGCCGTATGATTCCACTCGTATCCGCCGATTCAAGACTAGGCTTTCACGGAGAGGCGCTTACTCACCTTTTCAGCGTTGAGACCATCCAGCAGGCACTGGAAGATGCCGAAACGTCATTGGCACTGGCTGATGAACTTGAAAAAGACCCCAGAACGCCTTTCGAGCAAGCACTGGCACACGGTTCATTCCGCATCGTGGAACCAGGAGTCTTGTTTGAATCAAAGTCCAATTCAGAGGGTGCAAGTTCGCCGATTCACTGGAAATATGATATTAAGGGAGACGACCTCGTTATCTCTGTCAAATACGATTGGGCCGACAGCAGGACACTGCTTCATCTCTACTTCATCGACCTCACGGGAACTGAATCGGACAGGCTGGAATCATTTAGCGTGACAACAGATACCATAGAATATCAAGGTAGTAGCGAAGACACCGTCACAGGCATTCCACGAAAATTGGTCAGTTCCGCAGTGAAAACTGGAGACACTGTAGCCATCTCCTATCCATTGGCTTTGTTGCCGCGCGGTTTAAAGAACTGTCCATACATCAGGTTCAACCTGCTCATCGGAAACAATTACGCCAATGGCAAAGGTTGGCCAGGAAGACTATACAAAGGCTCATTCAATCCACACGAGGCGCTCTGCCTGCGACTCATCCCATAACCGCCCTTCTTTCCAAGAAGAAATCTATTCAAACACTCTATCGACCATCGGCCGAAGAAACACATGGTCTCCAACCGCAATTGGCTCATTATTAAACTTTCCGTGAGTCAATGCAGCGGTTACAGGCATGGAGCCCGCACGAAGTTCCACTTGCACCAGTTGACCCGCTGTTCGTACGGATGAGACAACAGCAGAAATGCTGCCAGGCGTCTCAATTGTCTCCACTGACAGTTCATGAGGCCGTGCATAAACTTTGCGCCCAGAGATTTCCAGCACATTGACGAAACCGAGGAAATCGCAGACAAACGGATTATCAGGATGATTATACAGCTCGTCAGGCGTCCCAGCCTGTTCGATTTTGCCGCCGTTGATGACAACGACACGGTCAGAAACCTCCAAGGCCTCCTCCTGGTCGTGGGTGACAAAAATCGTCGTCACGCCCAAATCCGCATGACGTTCGCGCAGCCAGTGGCGCAACTCCATTCGCACCTTGGCATCCAGTGCTCCGAACGGCTCGTCAAGCAACAGAAACTTCGGTTCAACGGCAAGCACACGCGCCAACGCCACACGCTGCCGCTGGCCGCCTGACAGTTCAGATGGCAGACGCTTGGCAATCCAATCCAACTGAATCAAATCAAGCAGACTGGCCACTTTTTCCTGAATCTGCTTCTCCGTCAACCGTTCACCACGAGGTTTTGCCCGCAACCCAAAAGCGATATTCTCAAAAACAGACATGTGCCGAAACAACGCATAATGCTGGAACACAAAACCGATGCGGTTCTCCCCAGGGCGCGATTCCCTTGAACTATGGCCGTCGCACAGGACTTCGCCCTGGTCTGGCTGCTCCAAACCTGCGATAATCCTCAACAGCGTCGTCTTGCCGCATCCAGACGGCCCCAGAAGCGCCACCAGTTCACCTGTATTGACAGTCAGTGAAACACCTTTTAGGACGTGGCTGCCAGCATAACTCTTGTGAACATTGCAGATTTCTATTGACATGAAACCTCCAGCCGTCTCTCTTGTAGTTTCCTTAACCGTGCGGTGGCAATTCGGCAGACAAGGCTGACGACTCCAACCAGCGCCAGCAATGATGCGGCGGCAGACGCCGCCGCCAAATCGCCATCCTGAAACAATGCCTCAATGTGGAGCGGAAGCGTATTCGTGCGTCCACGGATACATCCTGACACGACGGCCACCGCGCCGAACTCCCCAAGCGCACGAGCCGTGCTCAGAATCATCCCATACAGCAATCCCCACTTGATATCAGGCAATGTGATTTTCCAGAAAATGCGCCACCACGACGCACCCAGAAGCCTCGCGGCTTCCTCCTCGCCATTGGCCGTGCCATCAGACATCAATGGAATCAATTCCCGAGCCACAAACGGCATCGTGACAAACAATGTCACCAACAGCAATGCGGGATACGCGAAAATCACCTTGATGCCATGGGAACGCAGAAACACTCCAAGATACCCGTTCAGGCCGAAAAGCAATATAAACAGCATTCCTACGACCACAGGGGAAACCGAAAAAGGCAATTCCAACAGCGTCACTACCAGTTTTCTCCCAGGCAGACGAACATGGGTAACACCCCACGCGAGAAGAACTCCAAAGACAGCATTCAAGGGCAATGCGATAACTGCGAGGCTGATTGTCAACCCAATGGCAGACTGGGCATCCGACGAGGCAATCATTTTCCTGAAAACCTCAAGACCGTCTCCAAATGCCTGCCACAATACACTCGCAAAAGGTAAGCCTATCACGACAAGGACATGCAACACCGCTAGACCAATTCGCGTCCGCCTTACCCATTGGGACTCCGCAACGAC
>JAGCTA010000532.1 GCA_017963875.1 Victivallales bacterium
CGTCATAGGATCAGTACAGTACTCAAAACGTTTGACGCAATTCCGTTTGCCCTTGCCATGATTGTCGTGGCGATTTTTCCAATATTTTATTGTGAAGGCGCGACATGGTGGCTTCCTCTAGTGTTTCTTCCGATTACGCTTGCACTGGCCTTGCATGCCATTCAGGGATGGTGGCTAGGCGGCAGGTATTCGCGCATGCGTATTTCCACATGCATGGCTCTTCTGGTTATTCCTCTTGTACTATGCGTTGTTCAACTCATACCCAATGCCGAACTGCTGAAAGCCATTGCGCCTGCCAATCTAGGGTTTTGGGAAATGTTCAATTCAGTCGCGTTGAGCAAGGGCGAGACCACCATTTCTTTGTCGCCAGACAATACCATCTGGCGTGGAATGACGTATCTGGCATGTCTGCTTCTCTTTTTCCTTATCATCAACTGTGTTCATTCGCATGGCCGAATCAAGTTTCTTCTTCTGGCCATCATGCTGGCGGCCCTTGGCAATTCATTTCTTGCCTTTATTGACTTTTTTTGTGGTGACGCAAAGGGAATAGGCGATGAGTTCCGCGGGGCTTTTCTGAACAGGAACCATTTTGCCTTTCTCATGATGATGGGCACCGTGGCCTCAGCCACACTTTTGTCCATAGTCACTGTGGAGCATACTCTTCGCCGTGAAGAGACGACTTCTGTTTGGATTCGCATGATTCCTCTCTATATCTTTGCTGTTTTCATGCTGATGACATCGCAGATACTGAGTTTGTCCCGAGGTGCTTTTGTAGGCAGTTCCATTGCTCTGATTTTATATGGGGTAATATGGTTTTCGCGCAGCAAGACAGTATCCAGGACAAGCCGTCAGAAATTCCTCGCAATCGTACTTCTTGTCGGTGTGGCGTTGGCGAATGCCCTTCCAATCGCGATGGCCAAACTGGCTGAGCGTTATGAGCAATTGAACGAAAGCGATGTCACGATGGACAAACGCTGGCTTATCTGGCAAGACTCTTTCAATATGCTTAGGGATTATTGGATGATGGGAGTGGGGCAGGGTGCCTTCGGCGATTCAATCCAGCGTTATGAAAGCGGGAATATTTCCAATAGGCTGATTGACCATGCGCACAATGATTTTGTGGAATTGGCATGTGAAATAGGCGTTCCTGCGATGGTTTTCCTTGTTATCCTCGGTGTTGTCCTGTGGATTTTCGCGATGCGCCGAATATGGAAGAGCGAAGATTATGTGAATCGTTGGGCGGGAACAGGCATGTTGATTGCCGTTCTAGGCGTGTCCTTCCATGAATTGTTTGATTTTAACTTGCAGGCATGGTGTAATGCAACAGTTTTTACAGCAATTCTCTCGATTATCGCGATTTGTTCCCGCAAACGTACTCGCATATCCCAATCGGCGAATTCAGATTCACAGGCAGGAGGTTCTTCGACTGCACAGTCAGCGGTTTCTTCCAGTTCACAGTCAGAGGCGTCCTCTTCGACAGAAAGCAGTAGACATCGGATTGCAAGACTGCCGTATCTTCTGGTCGCGGCGGTACTTCTTGCGCTTCTCCCTTATGAAATGGACATTTTCTTGGGGGCGATTGCTCGAACAAAACTCATTAAGGAAATGCAGGTCAAATATCACGGTGCCAACCTTACCAAATATGATTTTGAAAGGCGCAATACGCTGGTTGAAAAAAGCCTTGGCTGCTTTGGGAGCAGGACATTCTATCATCGGCGGAAGGCGATGATTGCCATGGAATATGCAGATCAGTACGGTGATGATCAGTTTGAGCGTATTGCGGAGGCACTGGACCATGTTTCCATCGCGGCAAGCCTCATGCCAGGAAATGGCTCTTTGGCAATGCTTTGTGCGCGTTATGCAAAGGAGGCCAGGAACCTCGCCGTCGCAAAATTCGATGATGAAAAAGTCATTGCCCTTTATGAATGGGCGTGTCGTTGCTATCCAACGCTGACCAGAACTCAGGAGGAGACGGCTTTTGCCGCGTATGAGAGATTTTTGAATACTTCCGATGAGGAGGTTGAATTATCGAAGCGATATCTCGATGAAGCCGTGGCGAAACTTACCAAGGTTCTCGCCTTTGAGAACTGCAACCGACGTGAGATTTTCCGTGCATTGTTCTTCCTGCTGGATGACCCGTTGGAACTGGTCAAATTGATTCCCGACAATTTCAAATCCATGATGATGCTGGCGCACTTGTATGTCGATCTTAGTTATTCGGAAGGAGCAGTCAAAACCATCGACCTTATCAGCGCAAAGCATGATGATGGAACTCTGGAATTGACAGACAAGGAACTCATGTCCGTCTATGATTTCCAGACATTCATATATGAGTTGACAGGCGACCAGACAAAGCGGAAAATCGCTTGGGACAAGTATTGGAATATGCAGCAGAGTGCAAATGTGGTGGAAAGGGTGGGCAATGCGCTTGAGCGAGGCAAACTGAGGGCTGCGGAGACGGCTTTGAAAACAAGTCGTGGAAATACCTGCTCGAATGCCCAACTCATCCTCTTTGAGGCTGAGATGTATTCAAGGCTAGGTCGCCAACTGGATATGGTCGTCTCGCTGATTCCCCTTGTCTATGGCTATAGCGTCAATTTGGAAGATGGTCATCTTGTTCGGGCTATGGAATTATTGAAGGCGGTCAAGAAATTGGATGACAGCGAGTATCAACGGCGCTTTGTTTTCCTAAAGTCCGCATTGCAGATCATGATGGCCGAGCGGGGCGGGGCGTCATCTGATGTCTCTGCGGCTACGGGTACATTGCAGGCAATGTCAGAGAATGATAATAATGGCTCTGGTGGTCGAAAATGGCTGCAATGGCATCTGATTCCGCTGTATGCGGCAAGAGGAGCCATGCTTTTGGGCAAGCAGGACGAAGCAATCAAGTTGTTGAGGAAATGCCTTGAAAGTTGTCCGATGAACCGTTTGGCCATGGATTTGCTTCATGATATCGCTCCAGGCGAATTGACGCCAGAGGAGCAGGGCATGCATGCCATCATTCATGAAAGGACATGTCCGATTGCGCGTTTCCATAATGGGTTGATATGGCTTGCTGTTAAAACGGAGCCTGAGGTTTTGACCCATCTTTATGAACAGCAGAAAACCACATATTATATGGAGTGCGTGGATGATATCACCGAGATGGTTCAGCAGTCAATGACCATACTCAACAATAATCGCCCATGTTTCAAGGATGCCATCGTTTTTCCAAATGGCAAGGAATTCACATTGCGAGTCGGGGAAATCGCAACCATCAGCCGCGAATGGCAGACAGCGAGCAAGTGCACGACGACGATTAAGACCGCACTTTCAAACGGAACTCTTGGTGTCAAGGCGCAGACAAAGAATGTGCAGCCGACAGCAATGGCTATCTATGGCACTGTAGATATTAAATGAGCGCTCAGTTCCCCAAGAGCGTATCGAAAAACAATTAATGAAATCGAGGCGACGGGCTTGTCACTGCTCTAGGTTCAATTCTTCAGCAAGGCGACGGTTTGCGTCCAAAGCCCTGATTTCGCTTAGCAGTTCATCTAGATTGCCTTCCATGATATTGGGCAAATCATAGAATGTCAGGTCGTAGCGGTGATCAGTCACTCGGTTCTGGGGGAAATTGTATGTACGAATTCTCTCACTGCGGTCCCCAGTACCGACCTGCGACCGCCGCTCAGCGGCGTTTTTCCTGTCTTCCTCGTCCTGTTTGATTTTCAATAGACGGGAGCGAAGAATCGACATGGCGATTTCCTTGTTCCTGTGTTGCGACTTTTCCTGTTGGGAGGCGACAAACATCCCCGTGGGAATATGCGTGACCCTGACGGCGGAGTCCGTGGTATTCACGCACTGGCCTCCGTGGCCAGACGAACGGAAAACATCAATGCGTAAATCTTCTGGATTCAGTTCAAAGTCAACTTCCTGCGCCTCTGCGAGAACGGCAACCGTGACCGTTGACGTATGAACCCGCCCTTGGGTTTCGGTGACAGGAACACGCTGCACACGGTGGACACCGCTTTCAAAACGCATGTAACTCCAGGCACCATCGCCGCGAATCGTAAATGCCACGGACTTGATTCCGCCCAAAGGCGTGTCCGTCAGTTCCATCAACTCGACTTTCCAGCCCTTCATTTCAGCATAACGCGTGTACATCCTGTAGAGGTCGGCGACAAACAACGCCGCCTCGTCACCGCCCGCCCCTGGCCTGATTTCAATGATGACGTCCTTGCCCTCGTTGGGATGCATCGGAAGAATCAGTGACTTGATTTCGCCGTCCAGATGATGTTCTTCCGTCTGAAGCGACTCCATGTCGTCCTTGATGAGTTCCTTCATTTCATCATCGGCTTCCCCCAATAGCAACTGGTTGTCGGCAAGTTCCTGGCGAACATGCGTCAAGCGTGCCCAGGCGTCCTTCAGTTGCTTCAACTTCTGGTATTCCCTGTTCAGTTTCTGGTATTGGCTTTGGTCGCTTTTCGTGAAATCAAACGCCGATATCGAACGTTCGACTTCATCAAGGCGGGAAGCACTGCTTTCTACATATTGCTCTAGGTTCATGGATGATGAAAATCCCTCAAGGGGCTATAGGCAGAAAACGGGCCGAAAATTGCTTTTCGACCCGTTTCCAAGCGTCCAATGACTTATTTCGCGTATTTGCGGCGGAATGCGTCCACACGGCCTTCCGTATCGACCAGTTTCTGCTTTCCTGTGAAGAACGGGTGGCACTTGGAGCAGATACCCACAGACGCCTTGGGAACCGTTGAATAGACTTCAAACGTGTTGCCGCATGCGCATGTGACAGTGCATTTCACATAGTTCGGGTGCTTGCTGGCTTCCTTCTTTGATTCAGGTGCCGCTGCTTCGGCTTTCTTTTCTTTCGCCATGGTTCCAATTCCTTATGTTGTGTTGCCGGACAGGCTTGTGTACTGGCCGGATGATTTGCCGCAGTCTGCGGCTATCAATACTTCAAACGGCGGCAGGCAAGATAGCCTGCGCCAAACTAACTTTTTTACTGAATCTCCGCCAACGCGGCCTTGCGGCTCAGGCGGACGCGACCGCGGTCATCAAGGTCAATCACTTTGACCATGATCTGGTCGCCGACCTTGCAGATGTCCTCGACGCTCTTCACATGGTAGTCCGCAAGTTCGGAGATATGGACCAGGCCTTCCTGACCAGGCATGAATTCCACGAAGCATCCAAAGTCCTTGATGGTCTTGACAATGCCCTTGTAGATTTTGCCGATTTCAGGCTCGCCAACCGAACTCTCGACCATGTATTTGGCCTTCTCCATCGAGTCGCCGTCAGTGGCGAAAATCTTCACGGTGCCGTCATCCTCGACATCGATCTTTGCGCCAGTGGCATCGCAGATTCCACGGATGTTCTTTCCGCCAGGGCCGATCAGCGCGCCAATCTTGTCGGGGTTGATCTTGGTGGTGTACATCTGAGGCGCGTACTTGCTGATTGTCGGGCGGGGTTGGGCGATGCAAGCGGCCATGATGGCGCGGATTTTGGCACGTGCCGCCTTGTTGCGCAACATTGCCTGGTACATTCCCTCAATGTCAAGACCTGCGATCTTGAGGTCCAACTGGAAGCCGCAAATGCCTTTGGAAGTACCTGCGACCTTGAAATCCATGTCGCCGTAATGGTCTTCGGAACCGAGAATGTCAGTCAGGAATTCACGGTGGTCGGTGCCCGTTACAAGACCGACAGAGATGCCAACGACTGCATCGCTCAGCGGCACGCCCGCATCCATCAAAGCAAGGCTGGAACCGCATACCGTCGCCATGGAACTCGAACCATTGGAGCCGAGAATCTCTGAGACGACGCGGACCGTGTATGGGAAGTCTTTGGGCATTGCGCCCGCGACGGAACGCTCCGCCAATGCGCCGTGACCGATTTCACGACGGCCCGTGCTGCCGTAAC
>JAGCTA010000533.1 GCA_017963875.1 Victivallales bacterium
ACATGAAAGGTTTTGAGGTCGCCGAGCAGTTCAGGAAACTGGAACGCGGGGATGCATTCACATTGCCGTTGATAGGTATTTCAGGGAATTCGGGAACGCAACTTGTCGAGCAGGCGATTGCTTCGGGGATGAATGCAATGATGCTCAAGCCCATTACCCGCAAGAGTCAGTTGGCCTACATGAATATTTTCCTTAAGGAGGAGAATTACAGCAAGGTCCTTGCAAGCAGGATGCACAAGCGGTTGAATGAAATCAACAAGGACCTTTCCGTTAGCAAATACAAGGCGGATATCGTTTCCTATCTTGTGAATCATCATGACCTGAAGGAAATCATCAACTATACGGCAGAGCATCTGCTGGCCATCGCAGGCTGTCGCCGTGTTCTGATGTATTATGAGGAAGGTGGGCAATGCCACGAATGGTGTGCGCAAGGCGTTTCCTCATGTCCTGTAATGCTGTCATGCGGAGCCCTCCATGCTTCTGATGGTGAATATGAATGCCGTTGCGGTGGAAAATCGTACATAAGGGAAATCAATGTTGGGGGGAAACTCTTTGGACGTTTGGCGGTACAGTACGGCGAACAGTCCAGGGCGTTGGGCGAGCAGTTGCTTCATGAGGCATCTGGCATCGTCACCATGGCGGTGGAACGGTCGATAGCGGAGAAGAACCAGCAGAATATGATGGCGATGCTTGAGGAGCGTTCATTGGAGACTCAGTCTGCGAATGAATTGATTCTTGGCATGTTGAACAGCATCCCGATACCGTTTTTTGTCAAGGACATCAAGGATGATTTCCGCTATTTGATGTGCAATGACGCTTATGTCGCTGCTATCTCCAAAGCGAAGGAAGACATCATCGGCCATACGGATTCGGAGCTGTTCAGCCAAAAGATGGGGACGAAGATAAGGGAGGACGATTTGACGGCGGTGAATAGTGCCAATCGATTCCTCAAAAAGTTCAATGTGAATGACCAGTGGATATGGTCGAATGGACGAATCTATGACGAGACGAAGCAGTTGTTTACCGACAAGAATGACCGCCGTCTGTTGCTTTGCACGGCAGAAGATGTCACGGATGCTAAATATGAAATAGTCAGGGCAAAATTCAAATCTGATATTACGACCTTTTTGTCGAAGAATGTTGATTGCGATGAGATTCTCGAGTATGTTGCTCTCCAGTTGCGCGAGGTGACGGATTGCGACTTCATTGTGCTTCACTGCGCTGACGGCAGCCATCGGGAGTGGGCAAAGGACGGGAGCCATTGGACATGCGATTATTGTGGGCAATGTTTCTTTGTGAATTCCCAAGGGCCGCAGTTTGATGCAGAGCACATTGCAGAAGTTACTGATATCAGCCATGTTGCAGGTGCGAAAGTCCCTGCGAAATGTCGTGCACATGCTATAATGTCCCATCAGATCATGTTTCAGGAAAAAGTCTGGGGGCAACTTGCCATCCATTATGCAAAGGAGTGCCAGGCATTTCCGAAATCCATGCGTAATCTGTTGCAGATTGCCGCCGATGTCATGACATCGACTTTGGAGCGAGAGGAGTATATCACCCATATCAAGATGGAACGTGACAATGCGATTGCCGCAGAGAAGGCCAAGAATTTCTTTTTTGCGACGGTCAGTCATGATATCCGCACGCCGTTGAACTCGATCGTAGGGTTCTCAGAGTTACTGAAGCGTGGTGAGGATGATCCGAAGGTCCGTGAGAACTATTTGGATGCTATCATGGTCAGCAGCAAGAAGTTGGAGTCATTGATAACTGACGTGCTCGACATCTCCAAACTTGAGGCTGACAAGATGAAGTTCTTCTACGAGATGATTGAACTTTCCAAATTGTTTGACAGTGTCTGCGTCATATTTGAGCAGAAGGCAAGGGAGAAGGGAATTGCGTTGACAATTGAATGCAAGGACATTCCTGTTGTGAGCATCGATCAGCATCGTGTGAGGCAGATTCTGCTTAATCTTGTCGGTAATGCCGTGAAATACACGGAGAAGGGGAGTGTTTCCATTCGTGCTTCCTTTGAAAGGAAAAATGAGTCCATCGGGGAATTGACTGTTGCTGTGGCTGATACGGGCATTGGCATTCAGAAGGAGGACCTCGAAAATGTCATGAAGCCGTTTGCACAGTTGAGAAAATCAGACCAAGTCGATGGAACGGGGCTTGGCCTGACCGTTTGTTATCAATTGTTGAAACGGATGAACGGTGAGATGTCCATTGAGAGCACCGTCGGCAAGGGAAGCGTGCTTACGATGGTGCTTCACGATGTGCCATACAAAATGGAGGAGCGCAAGAACGAGGTCGAAGTGAAGGCAGGCAGTGTTTCTCAGGAGACCACCGTACCACTTAACTATGAGACCGTTAAACTACTGCTGGTTGACGATTCCAAACTCAATTTGATGGTATTGCAAAAAATGTGCGTCAAAATGGGCTTTAAAGAAATCGCCATGGCAGAAGATGGTTTGAAGGCGTTGGAAGTCATGGAAGCACAGCCCATCGATATTGTGTTGACCGATATTCGGATGCCGAATATGCGTGGGGAAGAATTGGTTGCGAAGATTCGGCAGGATGAGCGATTCAAGAACTTGCCCGTATTTGCGGTGACTGCTGAAGTGGATGCCTTGAGAACGTATTCACAGGCGGGTTTTACTGGCATACTGCTGAAGCCATTGAACATTGACAAGATCAATGGGTGTCTTGATGCGGTGATGAAGGGTGAGCCAGTTGCATTGGAATAAAGGAATCAAGTGATGCAAGAGACATTGATTAACAGCACATGTGTTGAATTGTGGCCCCAAGGGCGTATGCCTGGGCGAAGGCCGTTGGGAGCAGAGCATCTACACAATCCTGGGCGCGATACGGTCATTCGCGTGACCTCCATTCAGGAACCTGCTATGTATGTATTTCCAGCAGAGAAACAGTCAGGTCCTGCGCCTCTGATGGTTGTTTGTCCAGGCGGCGGCTATTCATATATGGCATGGAATCTGGAGGGGACTGAAATCGCGTCTTATCTGACTGCCAGAGGAATGGCAGCCGCAGTTCTCAAATATCGTTGTCCCGATAATCGCGAGGGCGCATTCATGGATGTCCAGCGTGCCATTCGAGTGGCGCGATATCATGCAAAGGAATGGAATATCGACCCGAAGCGGATTGGCGTCATGGGATTTTCCGCAGGCGGCCATTTGTCGGCGAAAGCGGCGACGGGGTACAATCATCCCGCATATCAGCCCGTTGATGAGATTGATGAGTTGAGTGCGTTGCCAGATTATGCCGTGTTGGTATATCCTGCCTATCTGAATGACGAGACATCTGCGGAGACGGAGTCCAATGTGGCGGGGGAATTCTTGCCATTGGAGTGCATGCCGCCCGTTCTGGTACTTCACAATGAGGATGATCCGAGGTATGTCAAAGGCTCCAAGGCACTTATAGCCAAAATGACGGAAATGGGGCTTGACATCCAGTGGAAGATATGGCATGGAGGCGGTCATGGATATGGCCTGCGTAGCCAAAAGGAAGTGAAGGACTGGCCGAATGTCATGGTTGAATGGTTTAAATCGAAAGGCATTCTTCAGAAATGACGGAATCGAAGGTTGAGGAATTCCTGGAGGAGTTTTTTGGGGGAAAGGTAGAGCGACTGGTGCTGAGCAGTCCAATTGAGAGGAATGAAAGCGTCCAGCGGATTTCCATTCGGCGATTTACGAAAGGATATCAAATGGAGCGCATCATAGGGACACAGGCATTCCATGAAAACCTTTCCTTGAATGATGTCCAGCGGGTTGTTCAGGATAATCTGGGCAATGTATATCGTCAGTTCAATGGATGGAATGACTCAGGGGAATACACATTGAGCATATCCTCCGACGGAGCGGTCAAATGCCATAGAAAAAGGAACCAGGTGGCACGGCCATTTGTCGAGGAGCATAACAGGGCCAAGAAGCGGCTTCTGCCAGAAAACAGCATTGTTCCACCACTGGTTGACATGGGTATTTTTACAGAGGACGGACGGCTCGTTCCGTCAAAGTCTGACAAATACAGGCAAATCAACCGATTTTTGGAATTCATAGACGACGTGCTGACGGAGGACATGCATGAGAAGACGTTTCATGTCGTCGATTTTGGCTGTGGCAAATCCTATTTGACGTTTGTCGTCTATTATTATTTGACTGTAGTCAAGGGAATGGACGTCTGCATGACAGGACTTGACTTGAAGGCGGATGTCATCGCGCATTGCAATCAGGCCGCCCAAAAATACGGCTATTCAAATTTGTCATTCCAGGTCGGGGATATATGTGCTTATGATGGAGAGCAGGATATTGATATGGTCGTGACGCTCCATGCATGTGACACGGCGACGGATTACGCATTGGCGTATGCCGTCAAACATCATGTAAACTGCATTCTTTCGGTGCCTTGCTGCCAGCATGAACTGAATGGTCAGATGCATAGCGATAATCTTTCCATTCTCTGTAGATATGGCATTGTCCAGGAGCGCATTGCGGCATTGATGACTGATGCGTTGCGAGCCAATCTGCTGACTGCCTGCGGATACAAGACGCAAGTCTTGGAGTTCATCGAGTTGTCGCATACTCCAAAGAATCTTCTGATACGTGCGGTGAAAGCGAATCTGCCCGCTGATGTCAGGCGGCGCGCCTGGGAAGAGGCGCAAACTCTGATGGCTCAATTCGGCTTCAGACCGACGCTTGTCGAGCAATTGAAACCTATCCTTCCAGAATTCCAGTGAAGGGTGGTGAAAAAGGCTTGGGTCATTCGCCCAGACAGATGATTATCGTCTGAATAGCCAAAGCGGTGTTTTGCAGAATCGTTGGCTCTGGCTGGTCTTTGGCCGACCAACTGCCATCGCCACGCTGCCTGTCAAGAAGCGCGGCGATAATGTCCGCCTTCCAGTTGTCGTAAGGGAACGCATTTGCGGCATTGCATGCTTGGAACGCCCGTGCGGCCCAATAAAGGTCGCTGATTGACGCCTGATAGCAGTTGGCTGAACGTGCGGATGCATACAGTGTTTTCAGGGATGTTTCTGTATGGACGCCAGTGGCGATTGCAAGTGCAAGTTGTTCAGCATGGCTTGTGGGTGTTAAGGTAGCGAGTTGCGTCAGTGCATTTTCAACTGGGGTGTTGGGACGTACGCGGCGTGAGCAGATTGCCAAAGCGTCCGCGTGCCAGACTGCGGCGTGATTCGGCGGCAACGGCCGTTCAAGCAACAATGAGAGCGCCTTGCTCAATGTGTTTCTGTCTGTGTGCGAAGACGTCTCCAGAAGCAGCCGAATCCGAATGGCCTCATGCCAGTCGGATTCGGTTGGAGAAATACGGACGTATGCCAATGCCTTGGAAGAGGGGATGGCGATATCGTCGCTGTCGAGATAAGAGTTGGCTGCCAGCAAAGCCTGGGCCGAAAGTGACGTCAGCGGGGGATTATCGAGCCAACTGCCGTTGTCATTCTGGTGTGAGACCAGAAAAACGGCGGCGCGTGCCACGGCGGCGCGTCCCTCAAGTGCCATGGATGCGCCGACCGTCTGCGCATTCAGCGAGATAAACGACAGGAGAAACAGACAGATGAGTTTTGGAAGGCAATGGCAAAACATTAGCGCTTACTTGCTATCGAGCATCCAGAGAATGATAGAGTTAAGTGTTGTCTTTTCAATGGGGGTAAGTGGGCAGTCGCGGTCGCCTTTGGCGATTCCCAATCCGATGCCCCATGCTGCGAAACGCCCTTTCCCACAAGTCCCTACGACGCCGACGGGGAGTTTGGACGCTGCGTCCAACGCAAACGGCTTGCCAGTGGTGCCTGGAGTAAGGGCGATGAGGTCAACGAATGTTGATTGCTGCGGGATGACTGGGATATCCTTGCAGATTGGATGTCCCTGGACTGGAAGCCACAAGGAAGAATTCAGCGCAGGCTCCTTCGCATAGGCTGTCACTTCAGGGCAGATGATGTTGAAGCCTCTGATGCCAGTCAACGCATGCGTGACCATGAGGCGTCCTCCGTTGCGGACATACTGATGGAGCAATTCCGCAGTCGCAGGATTCAAGAACAACTGCGCGTTTTTCCGAGGCTGAGGAATGACGATTGCATCGCAGGCGGCAAGTGATTCTGGCTTGAGGTTCTGGAGCGGGGCGACGTCATAAGACTGGCTTTCCTCAAGCGCCTTGATGATTTCAGACGCACCGAATGCACGTTGCAGCCAGACGGCGACGCGTGGCTTGCCGTTTTTTTCAAACTGCGGGATGCCTTCCGCGATTTTCTTTTGGCGGACGTCTTCAGGTGAGAGAACTTCCAGATTCGGGCTTCTGCAAACGTATGTTTTATCATCTGAGATTTCGAGACGATATACCCCAGGGCGCGGGGGGATGAATGAGCACGTCATGTTAGTGCCTTTGTACCATATCCCTATTTGGGGTTGGATTGGCAAATAGTTCCCATCGCAAAGAATACGCGCCGAACTGCCTTTGGGGAGTTTGAAGGATTCGGGGAAGGAGAGTTTCGTGATGACATTTTCTGGATAGGCATAACTCTCTGCCATGAGAGGCGTTTTGCTAAGGACAGGCTTCCAGTCGATTCGTGGCGAATGATGAGGGTAGGGGGCTTGGGAAAAACGTGCTGTGGGACCTTTTGCCAGTTCAGGAAGGATTTCATTGGCGAATTTCGGATTATGGCTGAAGCAGACAAAACCGTCGCCGCCCAGTTCGCGTGTCATGGAAATCTGCTCTGCAGTGGTGGCGGAATCTGGATGGAGATATGAGCCAATGCCAATGTAAACAGGAATGCGGCTTTTCACGCTGTCAATCTGCCTTCTGCACAGGCTTTCAAAAAACTCCTTGTCCGAAGTGTAGTTCATCGGGCAAACAAAATCAAGCCAGCCGTTGTCAATCCACGTTTCAACCTGCTGCGCGACATTCGAATGAGGTGCCTGATCCCATCCGCCGAAAACTGCAGCCGATACATTGATGGAAGGCTTGAGGGCATGCGCTTCCTTATAGACCCGCTCGACAAGGCGGTTGATATTGCCACGGCGCCATTCGTTGAATTTTCTGCGGAGTTTGCCGCCGATGCCGCAGTCTTCTGGCCAGGCCTCAACGCGCTTGCCGAGGTACGTTTCAAAAGCCTTTCGGGCAGAGTCCGAATAGTCGCAGTCCTCCTCCGCATAGCGGATATAATCCATGTGTATGCCGTCCACATCGTAGTTTCGGATGATTTCAAGGAAAGCGGCGACTTCCAAGTCCTGGTTTTCCTTGATGTGCGGCGCAAGGAAACTGGTCTGGGTGCCCTTGAACGTGACCTGTGTGCGTTTTTCATCGACCATTTTCTTTTTCAGAGCATCGGGGGTGCGGTGGCCCATGTTCCAGCAGACCTTCCAGACATGCAGTTCAACGCCGTATTTTCGGCAGGCTTCCAGGCATAATTTCAACTGGTCGCCTTTTTTTTCGACGTCTGGGTGCGTTGGCAGGACATTGCTTGGATAATCGGCGATGTATCCCCAGAGCATATTTGCGAAAATGGCATTGAATCCATTTTCCTTGAGTACACGGATTGTCTTGTCCCAGCCCCAGTTGCTGATTCCATACGCTGAATGGATCCATGCCCCGCGGAGTTCATTTGGGCGTGGCCTGCACACAAGCAAAAACGCTTCTCGAGCCATGGGCCGAGCTTGTTCGGCCAACATGTAGGCGTCTGCGAATTTCCCTTGTGAGATTTTGATTTTCGCATTGTCCGTCAGTCCGATGGCCTGCGCAAGCAGTTGCGAGTGTTTGCCTGGAGAAAACGCCCTGATGAGTTCAGTCAGTTCAGCAATGTTGGAGCATTTTCCGATGACTCCGATGTCGTTCAAAAGGTTTTTGGCGGGCTGTTCCCAGATTTCTGGCAATATTGTCGCGGTCAGTGCCAACATCATGCGTGTCGTCAGCGGGCGATTTTTGATTTGGAGCAATTGAGCGAAGGCAAAACCGTTGCCATGCATGATGACGGCGGGCAGTCCAGTGGATGAGCCATCTGAATTTCCAAAAGTTCCAATTGGCGATGCGCCGCCTGATGGCAGTGAATTAAGAAGCATGGCGTTGCCCAATGGTTGTTCAAGGGAATCAGGAAGTCCCTCAATGCGGTTGAACGAAATTAAAGTCGGCTTCCCAAATTTGTCTTTGGCGACTGGAACGGGCTCTTTTAGGCCGAGAAGACGGCATATTTCCTTGTCCTGCGGATAAAACACCATGAGGCGGCAGCCTTTGGCGACGGCATCTTTGACGGCTTGGAGATTTGCATCTGGCAAAGGAGCGTTGCATGGGAAAATGACGAGTCTTGCTTTGCTCAATGCCAAGGGAGTCAGGGCTGAATCATTGATTTCAGTGACGGCTATGCCTGCGTCTGAATAGAGTTTGACGATGGCATTTGAACGTCTGTTCATTTCCGTTTGCGTTTCTGAAGTCTTTCGGACTTCACCACGTGCCACAATGATGCTTTCAGGAGAAAAATCGGCAGAAAGGACAACATGGAGGGAGAAAAACAGCAGGAAGAAAATGGATTTAATGTGCAGATTGTTCATGGCGGGAAAAATCAATGATTCATGCAATGGTTTGAACATTAAATTTGGACAGAAACAGAAACTGGTCCGAACAGTCCGCTTTCATGGTAGTCCTTGTCGAACACAGCCAGTCGGTCTTCGTAGGGGGATTGGGGTGGAAACTCGCTGATGATGCGTTGACGGACGTCTTTTGCGCTCAAAGTGTTGTTCATGGTGTTTGCAACGGTGATTTCAAGAGTATTTGTTCCCTTTTTCAAAGAAACGGGATAGACAAAAGGCGCGAAGAACTTTTGTGGCAACGTCTTTCCATTGAGTTTCACTGAAACGTAATGGCAGACTTTCCCGAGGTCAAGCGTTGCTTTCAAAGCGGTTACGCAGTCAAAACTGATGGAGTAGGTGGCTTTGCCGCTGAAAGACTCGCCTAAAAACTGTGACCAGTCGCCAAGGGAGGCATGAACTGGTGCGGATTTTTCGGCAATGACTTCCAATTGCTTTGCTCCTGCGCGGTATGTGGCGATTTTCTGTAGTTCCCATCCATGGTCGAGTGGAATTGAAATCGTCTTGCATGGCTTGGGTGCAGGAATGTCAAAAACCGTATTTGTCATGAAGAGCGCTGAACCGCAGGGGGCAAACTCCCATATGAATCGTCCGTCCTTGGATGGAACTTCAATGAATTTGCCTGATTCAGTATCACAGACGACAATGTTTTTTGCGTCGTCGGGCAGGGTGATAGTCGCCTTGACGGTTGAGTCATATGATTCGTTGACAAAGAAATAGACGCTTCTGTCTGAGTAATCCCGTTTGGTGACGCGAATGTTCCGATTCCCTTTTCCTGTGACGACACAGGTCTTTGGAGCATGGCTCAACGATGACGCATCCAAGATGCATCCTCCTTTGTCCTGGAATGCCTCTAGTTTTTCCAATGCTTTCTGGGACATCCATTTATGTGTTGGAAGCACTATTGTGTTGTAGGACATCTTGCCGATTTTCATCAATCCATTGGAAGTGATATGCGCCGAGGCAATCTGGCTGTCATCAATGAAATCGAAGTCCTGCTGGTTTTCGAGCAGTTTCTGTGCGGTGTCGAAATGGCGTTTAACGGCTTCCCGTCCATCGTTTCCGCCTGCCCAGATGGCGCGGATGTCATAGAGCACGGCTGTTTGGACGGCGGGCGAACCGTTTGCCAGAAGAGACCCGATTCGAGCGGCGTATGAATAAAGAGGCGCCATGAAATCCCAGATGGTGTTTGTCTCGCTGAAGTTCGGCACGATCCCAGTCATGAACATGCCATTGCTTTCGTAAAACGAGTAGCCGAAAACAAAAACGGTGATGCCTCGGACGAGTTGATAGTCGATGACCCATTTCATGATATTTGCGGGCATGCCATCGCCATAGATTGCAAATGATTCGGAGAGGACGCATTTGCTGCCGTTTTGGTGGGCGGCACTAGAGGCGTATTTGGGGAACGGGATGGGCTTTTCCCCTGGGTAGAGTTGGCGCCAGATGACATCGACTCCAGGGACATCCAATGCGCGGAGGCTTTGGAGGATGTGCCCGTATCCATAGAAGACATTGCCTTCGGGGACATCCTCTCCATTGAGATGGCCGCCAGAAAGCAGGTTGTTCTTACGGCACCAGTCTCTGATGGGCAGCAGGAAGCGTTCCAGGAAGAGTTTGGCACGGAAATCGCAGAAATCGACGCGGATTTTCTGAATGGTTTTGTTCGACGGTTCTTGTTCTAGCAATTTGGGTATGAATGGAGTGATATCGTACCCTTTTTCCTTTTTGAATGACTCGGCGAAATCCTTTGTCCAAGTCAGTTGGCTGCCAGGACGGTAGGAAGGCATGTTCGGTTCATCTGTGAAGGTGAATTTGATTGTCTTGCCGAAGTGTCTTGCCATGCTCTTGCGCCATTTTTCATGCGTCAGTTCGATGAACTTGTCGGTGACGTCCAATTCGATGACGCTGGGGTATGGCGCAGGGCCATTGGTATTATATGGCGTTGTGATGTCCGAAATATTTCCTTTTTCATCCAGAACCTTGAGATGGGCTGCATAGTCAGTATGGTTCAGGGCCATGACCTGCCCGCAACACCCGCCAGACGGCCAGCCGCCTTCATCGTATAGCCAGGCGTTCATGCCAAGTTTTTCAGCATGGTCCATGACCTGTGAGAGGATTTCCATGTATTTGTCCGACATGTAGTCAGGAGACATGGTGGAAGGCATGGTCGTTGGTCTGAACCCTTTGGGGAATGGATGGAAGCAGACGGCCTTGATGCCATGCACCGCCATGTCGTCAAGTTGGGCACAGAGTTTTTTTGTATCCAGTTTTCCGTTGATAATCCAAAAATAACCAGGCGAATAGATGTTTTCAGGGGCTACAAAGAATTGTTTTTTGAATTTGCTCATTGGAAAAATCCTGTTGGTTGCTAATCTGTGTGAAAAGATATGGAATAATCATGTCGAAGTTTAATATAACTGGCATTGTTGCTTTCTCAATAAATTTAAATATATGTGAATAAAACCATTTCTTTCCAGCAAATGAGTGTTTTTTTCTGAAAAACTGATATAGTACATTATTGAAGTATTATGGATACCCCTTCCTTTTGATGGGAGTGTATTCGGACATTGTTTTTTACAAAAAGAAAATATCAACTAGAAAGGACAACTATGGGCACGCAGAAATTGACAGTTACTGGAACAGGGGATTCCCTTTTTGTGACAGAATTCCCTCGCGAGTATGACGGAAAAATAAACACAGTGGCGGATTTTATCCAATCCTGTGATGTCAAACTCACAAATCTGGAGACCAACCTGTCCGATTTTGAATACTATGCAGGTGCCTACAGCGGAGGCACATGGCTCAATACGCGCAGAAGTTGCATCTCTGAATTGCTGCGCTATGGATTCAATTATTTTGGAAACGCGAACAACCATGCATTCGATTATTCATACAATGGATTGCTGTCCACCATTGAGACGCTTGACCGAAACGGTCTGGCACATTCAGGCACTGGTCGCAGTCTGGAAGAAGCCGGGAAACCTGCCATCCTGGAGGCAAATGGGCTGAAAACAGCGGTCTTTGCTGTCGATGCCTCATTTGAAAAAGCATCCAAGGCGGGACGCGCGACAAAGAAACTGATTGCACGCCCAGGCGTCAATTATCTCAGGCACGAAAAGGTGTATAAGGTCACTGAGGAGGAAATGGCCGAACTGAAGAAGATTGCTGCCAGCACGCGAATCAATTTTGACCGCGAGCGTTCCATTGCAACAGGATACAAGACTCCAGACCCCGAGGGGTATTTCTTCTTTGGAGAGAAGAAGTTCACGACAAAGGACGGCATCCCCGCGACTTCATGCAATGAAGCAGACTTGACTCGGATAACGGATGGAATCAAGGAAGCGCTTAAAACCTGCGATTACGCGTTTGTGTTGATCCATTGCCATGACAATGACTCGATTCGCGAGGAAAATCCCCCCGCGTATTTGACTGAATTCGCCCATGCGTGTCTGGATGCGGGAGCGTCGGCGATTTTCGGCGGCGGCTGCCACCGTCTGAGGGGATTGGAAATGTACAAGGGGCTACCGATTTTCTATTCTTTGGGTGACTTCATTTACCAGGGGCTCAAGGTCGAGCATCTGCCTGCGGATTTCATGGAGGCCTACAGCATCAATATTTACTCGACGGCGGAGCAGGCCTTGTATGCCAGGTCGCGCGGAAACAAGGTCGGGTTGCACTGCAACAAGAAAAACTATCAGACTTTGCTCCCGAAACTCGAGTTCCAGGATGGGAAACTAACGGGATTCGCCATGCTTCCTGTCTATCTGAATTTTGACAGAAAGGATGATATGAACGGTCTCCCAGAGGCTGCGACTGGCGCGGAAGCGACGGAAATTTTCGAGTTGATGCAGGAACTGAGTGCACCTTTTGGAGTCAAACTTGCCATGGAAGACGGTTTGATTCGCCTTGCCTAAATATCAAAACACAAATAGTCTGATAGAAAATGGAAATTCAAAAGACAAGTCAGAAAATAGATGTCGCCGCGTATGTATGGCCTTCATATACAGGAGATGAACCTAGGACACGTATGTTCTGGCCAGAGGGCATGGGCGAATGGCAGTCCGTGAAGAATTCAGTCAAGAAGGCACCCGATCATGACTGGCCGCGCTATCCGTTGTGGGGATATGTCAACGAAGCGGATCCGTATGTCATGTCGATGGAGATAGATGCGGCGGCAGACCATGGTGTGAACGTTTTTATCTACGACTGGTATTGGTTTGATCACAGGCCATTCCTTGAGCAGTGCCTTGACAACGGATTTCTCAAGGCACCCAACCGCAACCGCATGAAATTCTATCTCATGTGGGCGAATCACGATGCGAATCACCTTTGGGATATTCGCCAGTCGGACTGCAATGGTTCTACGGTGATATGGGGCGGAGCCGTTGACCGTCATGATTTCGAGGTGATTGTCCATCGCGTCATTGAAAAGTATTTCAGCCAGCCGAATTATTATCAAATTGACGGCTGTCCTGTTTTCATGATTTATGAACTGCGCAATCTAGTTGTTGGGCTGGGGGGCATTGACAAATGCAGGGAAGCATTGGACTATTTCAGGGCGGAGACCGTCAAAGCGGGCTTCAAAGGGCTGAATCTTCAGGCAACCGTGTGGAGCGTGAGCCGTGGCAATGCCAGCGGAGTCGATGCAACGCTTTCAGGAATGAGCCGAACAGATTTTGACCGTCTTGGATTTGACAGCATGACGCATTACCAGTTTGTCCATTTTGCACGCATGGACAAGGATTATCTTGAGATTCTGAACGATGTGGAACAGGAATGGGAAAAGATAGACGAAACCTTTAAGCAAGTCTATTATCCGCATATTTCCATAGGATGGGACAACAATCCGCGTTTCAGAGAATACCGTCCGTACATCTGTCGAAACAACACGCCTGAAAACTTTGGCAAGGGGCTTGAGTTGGCCAAGAGATATCTGGAGAAACATCCTGAACGACAGCGTCTTATTACATTAAATAGTTGGAATGAATGGACTGAGACGAGTTATTTGGAGCCCGACACCTTGAACGGCTATGGATATCTTGATGCGGTCAAGGCGGCGGTTCTCAACTGATTAAACGGAGTTTTTCCAATGGCGAATTATACGATATCCAATGGGCTTGTCTCTCGCGAAATCCAGATTTCAGAGAATGGCGTCTGCACTGTGTCGCTATGCAATTGTGTGACGGGGCAGGAATTTGTCCATACTCCGCTGCAAGAGTTTTATGTCACGATAAATGGCGTTCGATTGACGAGTTTCAATCAGTCCCAGGTCAGTGAGCAGAATGGCAATACGGATACGCAGCAATCTGGTTTCCAGTTTCTGAAGGCCACTCAGGAAGACGGGTTGCTGGAAATCCAGTTGGTTCGAGGAAATGTGACCATGGGGCTTTGCTACAAGGTATTTTCTGGAATTTCAGGCATTGAAAAATACCTATGGTTCAGAAATGACGGAACAGAAGATGTCAAACTAGAGATGCTCATGCTGGAAGATCTCAGCGTCGCTCCAGGCGAGTTCTGCGATTGCGATTATTATCACGGTCATCAGGATACGCCTTTGCCGACGTGGTTCTGCTTTGACGGCACGGAGGATATTGTTCGGTGCCATAACAGCAAACTGTCCCAAGGGTGGATGATGGGAACAACGATTCCAGGTATCCTGCGGTATTTCTTGATATATCCCAACTGGGGGAACGGACTGAATGGCTACAGCAACGGCGGGGCGCAGTTCACAAAATATGTCGCTCCAGGCGAGATATTTAAGACGGATTCTTCTTTGTTCGCCGTCTATCAAGGGGACAAGCATGAATCGACGGCCTTCCGTGATTTGGTCCGCGCCGTTCTCCCGACGCCTGTTTACGATGAGGGCATCATGTACTGCACGTGGATTCCATTTCTGAAGGACATCAATGCGGACTTGGTGACCAATCTGATTGACCATGCCGCGGAAATGGGGTTCGATACGTTTGTCGTGGATGACGGGTGGTTTGCTCCGCCTGGGGACCATCAGGTCGATAAGAGAAAATTCCCTGATGGGCTTGAGCCAGTGGCTCAGCATTGCATTGACCGTGGAATGAAATTCGGGCTTTGGCTCAACATCGGCACGAACTACGGCGAAGAGGGCGCGGTTGGACAGTGGATTGCCAGGGACGCGAATGGCGAGGAAAAGTATTTTGGGTTTGAAATGCGAGACGACAACCGCGTCTATTGCATGGCAACGGAGTATCGCGAAGTGGTGTTGAAGCGCCTTGTCAATTTATGCGAACGCTACCATGTATGCTATTTCAAACTTGATTTCAGTTCGGTATCCTGTCCATACGGCATTCAGCCGTGGGGATGCCATGCCAAGAACCACAGGCATCATCACGGCTGGATGGATTCCTCCATTGAAATGTACCGTTCCATGATGTATGTGCGGAATGAATTAAAGAAAATTCATCCAGAGGTGATGGTGGATTTCAGTTTTGAGGCATTCGGGACGGATATCCCGAATATCGCCGCATTGCAGTTCTCTGAAATCCATCATGTTTCTAATATTTCTGCAAAGATTCCTGCGCTTGAGAGCATTGACCGCGTTCGTCGCTGTTTCTATCGCTGGTTGACGAAACTGCCGCCCGAGCGCATTCTCAACGGTTTGCTTTCCATTCAAGGTGAGCGTGGCGTGGAGTATTTCCTGACGAGCCTTGCGGGCGCGCCGTTGGTCGCTGGCGACCTGCTTCATCTGGATGATTCCATCCGCAAGCGCATCAAGAAGATGTGCGATGCCTTCAAGCAAATGTCCGCCATTGGCTCCATGACTGAACTGCGAATTGTCGCCGACAGCGATGATGTCGATGGTTTCATGCGTTATGGAAAGGACGGCCATGGTATACTGTGCGTGTTCAACAGAACAGAAGGCGAATTTAGTTTTGAATTGCCAGAAGACTTTGCGGCGGAGAACGTTGAAACAGGTGGAAATGCTTTGGCGGTCGCTCCGAAGGACTGCGCGATGTTCTTGTTGAGCCGAGGCTGACAAGACACCTGAATCCGTGAAGCACTGCTTGGCGGATTCTGGAGAAAAAGAGTTTCATTCAGGCATTGGAAAAATAAAGGTTACGTTGTAGATTATAATAATAGGTTGATATTGTTTTTCATAATGCGTCCCAGATTGGGCACATCGTAAATCCCATAAATCAAATGGAGAAAAAGATGGACATTGATTGGTCGAAACTTGGTTTCGCGTACATGCAGACGGCATGTCACATTCGTTACACATGGAAAAACGGCAAATGGGATGGCGGCGAGTTGGTCAAAGACCCCTACTATAATATCCACATTGCCTCAACGGCTCTGCACTATGGTCAGACGGCCTTCGAGGGCTTGAAAGCCTATCGTTGCAAGGATGGCAAAGCACGCGTCTTCCGTCCCGACATGAATGCCCGCCGCATTTCATCCAGTGCCCGCCGCATTTGCATGGCGGAGATTCCAGAGGAAATGTTCATGGACGCCGTTCGCCGCGTGGTGAAGGCAAACATCGACTATCTGCCGCCGTATGGCACAGGCGCAACGCTGTATATTCGCCCGTTGCTGTTTGGCAGTGGCGCGCAGATTGGTGTCAATGCCGCTGATGAATACGTGTTTATCATCCTTGTGACCCCAGTCGGCGCATACTACAAGGGTGGTTTGAAACCCGTCCGCGCCATCATCTTCGATGATTTTGACCGCGCGGCACCTCATGGAACTGGTATGATTAAGATCGGCGGCAACTACGCTGCAAGCCTTTTGCCGCACAAGATCGCCCATGAAAAGGGCTTCCCCGTTGACCTGTATCTTGATGCCGCCGAGCACAAGTACGTGGATGAATTCGGAACGTCGAACTTCATCGCCATTGATAAGAAAGGCGCTTACGTCACCCCGAAGTCGAAATCCGTTTTGCCGAGTGTGACGAATGACGGTCTCCAGAAGTTGGCCGCCCATCTCGGCATGCCAGTTGAGGTCCGCCCGATTCTGTTCGAGGAACTGAAGGACTTTGCGGAAATCGCCGCTTGCGGAACTGCCGTTGTCATCACGCCAGTGAATGAAATCGTCCGTGGCGAGCAGGTCATCCAGGTCGGGCCGCGCGAAGGCTGCGGACCAGTCCTCCAGAATCTCTACAACCATTATACTGGAATCCAGTGGGGCGAGGAAGCAGACCCGTTTGGCTGGATGGTTGAAATCTAATTGTCGAAATTATATGGCGATG
>JAGCTA010000534.1 GCA_017963875.1 Victivallales bacterium
CGCGACAAGTCCGCCGTCGGTAAAGTCGAAAGAAACGCGGATTTTGTCGTTTTCGATGGCCTTGGCCTTGAAGACAGGTCCAGAATATGGGATATCTTTGCCGTAGGTTTTGGCGAGAGCGATGGCTGCCAAGCGGTTGGCGGGCGTGATTTTGTCCAACGGGTGGATATCGCCTGCCTCTCCGCAGTCAATCAAAACGGCCTGCCCTGTCTTTGGAAGTACCAAAGCACCCTCCTGCCCTGCCCTGATGTCTGCCCACCCCTGGGCGTTCGGGTCGGCGTTTTTGCCTTGGAAATTCGCCAACTGGCAATAGTAGAACGGGAACTCGCACTCGAAATCGCGGCGCCATTCATTGATAAGCCCTTGGATGGCACATGGATACTGCCATGGGCGACCAGAGTTTGTGCAACCTTGGTACCAGACGGTTCCCGAGATGCGGAACGGCTTCAACGGCGCAATCAATGTGTTATACAGCAATTCTGGGACTTTGTTGGTATCCGCGATAAAGCCAAGACGTTTCGGGCGGGCGGCAATTTGAGCCTCCGTCAATCCCTTCAGTGGAACAACCGCTCTTTCAAAGCCCGTATTCTGACTGTTGTTGCCAGGGAGTTTGTATGAGATTCGGCTGGTCGAGAAGCCGTCATAGACGCACCAGTAGCGTATCATGTATTCATGTTCGCCAGGTGTCAGTTCATTGGGCGCGAATGCCTTGGAGGAAACATAACTGCCGCGGACAGTGCCTTCGGGCGTCGTGTGGCCGACGACTTTGCCATCCACATAGAACGTGGCATTGATGCCGTGCTGATAGAAATTGAAGCGACCGCCCTTCTTCGCAAAGTCTTCAGGAATATTGATTTTCTTGCGGAACCACACAGTGGCTGGACCGAAGTTATTCCAGCCATTGATGTTCTGGTTTGGAGTCCAGGTGACATCCGCAGGCGGCAGTTCATCCTGCGGCGGTTCTTCAAGTCCGCAGTCCTTCAGCCATGCGTTCAAGTTATTCAGATATTCTTCCAGTTTCTTCGGATAGTCCGCGTACGTCGAATGTGTCTTTTCGCACCATTGGGCGAGGTCTGGATTGTCCTTCATGTAGTCCATTGTCACCCAAGCCTCGCAGGCACTGCCGCCCCACGCGTTGTTAATCAAACCAACGGGACATTTCAATTCTTCCTGAATCTTCTTGCCGAACAGATATCCGACGGCGGTGAAACTGCCGACGTTGTCGGGTGCAACAACCCTCCATCTGCCCGTCGGTTCCTCTTCAGGCGTCAACGATGCATGGAGGCTCATCTGGTACAGGCGGATTTTCGGATTGGCGCTCGCCGCAATCAGGTCTTTAGCGCGTTCTTCACTGTTCAGCACGAAGCCCATGTTCGATTGGCCAGAGCAGAGCCAGACTTCACCGACCATGACATCGGGGACTTTTATCTGGTTCTTGCCTGTGACAACCAGTTCAAACGGTCCTTCGCCACAGCGACTCAAGTCTAAATTGACGCGCCATTTGCCTTTTTCGTCAGCCTTGGCCGTTCCTTTCACGCCGCCGATTTCAACAGTCACAGCCTCGCCTGCTTCCGCTTTGCCATAGACAGGTGTCTTTGGCGAACGAGCCAAGACCGCGTGTTCGCCAAACAGAGCATTCATCGTGACATCCGCCGCCAAGCCAAGCGGCAACGCCGCCAGAATGATTGAAATCCATTTCTTCAACATGTTCGGTTCTCCTTGGAGTTATAAGAATCACATATTATAATTCAATGTAAATAAACGAGTTCGGTTTCATCTTAACTTTGAATGTCCCATCATCCGCGACTTTCGGGAATATCTCTGTGTACATTTTGATGGGGTCCGTCAAATGGCAGATGAGTTTTTTGCCGCGTAGTTTCTCTGGTATTTGGATGGTCACTATCTTTGCAGCGGTAACATCATCGTTGTTGTTGTAGCGAGTCACCAGCAGGCCGAATGAGCCGTCCTTGCCAACGGCCGCCGTCGCATAGATGTCTGCCTGGTCGCCTTTATCTACGGCGACTTCCGTGCCGAGTCTGCGCAGTTTGGCCCACGCGACAAAAGGATAGTATCCGCGCAGCGGCTCCAGCGAGACAAGGTCAAACAAATTGTTCATCGCGCAGCCGACGCGAGCGTCATAGAACATCAGCATGTCCAGCGACGTATGTTGCATGATGCTCATCGCCGCAGCAATGAATGCCGCTCCCTTGTAATTGCGGCTGCCAGATTCGCAGTCCAGCGAATAGAGCCATTCATCGCTCCAACCACGCACGTAGTTCCATTCGTTCAGAATCGACTCGGCGTCGCCATAGCCGTATTTCGTCATCAAGGCGCGAACTTTTTCCGCCTTTTCAGCCATTGGCTCGACGTTGACACCATAGAAATGCCATGAGAAGAAGTCCAGTTGAGCATTGTGTTCACGGCAGTGTTTGAGGACCTGTTCGCCGATTTCAAGGTTCCACCCAAGCGATGGGCCACCGATTTTCAGTTTCGGGAAGCATTTCTTCAAATGCAGCACGACTTCCGTGAAGAACTCGCAGAACTGCGGGACGGTGCCCGTCCACGTTGGGCCCTGGCGTCCATCAGGTGTCGGCGTGCAGTCGGGTTCGTTCCAGATTTCCCAATATTGGATGTTCCACTGGAAACCGTTTGCCCACCCTTCGTTGTAGTGGCGGATGATATGTTCGCAGATGACTGCCCATTTGTGGAAATCTTTTGGCGGATGGACGCCGTATTTCTTGATCCAGTGCTCAATCGACTGCCCTAGGCGGTAGAATGGTTCCGTGCCCGCGCGGCGAAGCGTGTCAAGAAACTCGTCCGTCAATGTAAAGTCATAATTTGCAGGGTCATCGGCGTCTTTGTCAAAATCGGGGAAAATGCCTGTGATGTCAACGGTGTGGTGACCGCCATACGCACCGCAATGCGCCGAGTCATGGAGGCGCGCGTATGGAATCTCCAACGCGGCGAAATCGTCGAAGTTGGATTTCGTCTGGTCGGAACGCGCCTTCGACGGACCGTTGTTGACCGCGTTCATGATTCTAATCGGTCCAATCTGTTTTTCAAGGTCGATGCAGATGCAGTTTTTTTCAACAGCGCTCATGATGTTCTCCTGAAGTGTTAGTCGCGACGATGGGGACGCCATCGGACACCGTCGCACAATCAAACGTGTTTTATTGTTTTGTCAATATAAATAATGAATATCGCACATGCAATTTTGCAAGTCACAGGGCAGGATTTTTCACTCTGCCAATGATGGTCATTTTCCAAACAGTCTCTCATCCGTCTTCTTGAAAACGGCCACAAGTTCATTGTGGATGTTTTTGTACGGAGGCAATCCCCATATCATCGGGACGACGCGACCCGCAAAATTGTGTTCATCGTTCTTCAATTTCTCAAGTTGCGTATTGTCAGGGGCATAGCCGTATGTACCGTTGCAAAGGCTCGCAACCAGAGGAATCGGTGCCTTGACAGCCTTGCGCGTATCACGCCAAATGGCGGACATGATTTCAAATGGTGCGCCGAGGATTTCCAAATCACCCAGACGGAGAGCATTGATTCTTGCGTGAATCGCTGAATGAGTCGAGATAAACTTAAGCAGTTTCTCTGAACCTTTCAAATACACCATGTTCCAGCGGAGTTTCGTATCTGCGTCAGTCGCATCGTCCGTAAAAATCTTGGCGGAATATTCCTTGACCATCCCCTGAACATAATCTGGAGTGTATTGCTCAAGATATGAAAAATCGCCTTCAATGGAGACACATTGCAATTCATCGCATTTCATCGGCTTCGCCTGCTCTAATCCGTTCCTGACTGACGTGGCGAAGCGCCTCGAGAGGATGGCGATGCATTCTTCCGCACGCTCTGCGGAGGCACATCCCGTGTTGATATCGCCTTCCGCCCCCTGAATGAAACAGCCGACGGCTCCTGGATTTTCTCTCATGATTTCATGAAGCGCCACACCAGCGAAATCTGGACTGATGAGGTCGGAAATGCCAGCAGATACCAAATGACAGCCGTAATAGACGAAAAAGCCCTTCAGACCACCTTCAACGGCGTCAAAGCGAACAACGTGGCAGGTGGGATCCGTCAGTTCAGGCTTGTTCGGCTGCCAGTCGTCCTTCAGGACATTATCCAGGTCATCCCAAAACTTGTCATAAACGCGATTGATGGCGATTTGCCGACAAGGGACTTCCGCATGGGAGACCGTAACTTCCGTCATGTTCTCAAATGCCTTCGCCGCCGCTAATGCAATCTTATGCGGAAGCAGTTCCATGTAAACGGGATCAGGCATACCGTTGCCGATGTCATAACATGTCGAAGGCGCAGAATGCGTATGGGAGCAAAGCACCATGAGATTGTCGCGTGTAAGAAACGGCAGTTTCTTCAAAACAGCCTGGACGGTTTTCTCTGCGACATCAGGAGACAGCAGGCACAAGTCGCAGCAGACAATACAAGCCTTTGATTCGCCCAGTTTAAGAGCAATCCCACGCGCTTCCAACGGTGCAAGCACTCCTTTGGACGCACGAAGCGGCCATGGAAGATACCCCGTCAGTTCCACGCCGACGCGCGGCGTTATGTCAATTCGAGAAAAGCCAGCGTTTAGGGTGTTGTTTGCCATGATTGTATCGTTTCCCTAATCTAACATGAATGGTTGCGAGAAGATGATCTCTCCGCTGTCATCTGTCGCAAACGCTTTGATTCGCAGGAAGATGTGCTTTCCATAGTCTTCCTTTTCAACCTTGAACTCCACTGTGTTCGATACAGATTCCGCGACCACTCCTTGCCTGGAGATGATTTGGAAGCGCGCCTTCTTGTCGGTGGCGGCCAGGAGCGTCTTGCCGTCGAAACGGATGGCTGTGAAATTCAGGATGCCTCGTCCCTTGATTGCGCCAAACCAGGTGCCCTGGCGATAGGCCTTCAGGCATTCGTGGACTGTCTTCTCCTTCACAATGAGCACATTGGTTCCCTCTTGGAGCGCCCAGTCAGGGACAAAGAAGCCAAAGCACTGACGTCCAAGCCCCAACGCATAGTCCCAATAGTCTTCGCTGTAGGAATCGCTCCATGGATATTTCGTCTTGTTGCCCGCACCTTGATTAAAGACCTCAATGCCGAGGACGCGCGGATCATAATCCA
>JAGCTA010000535.1 GCA_017963875.1 Victivallales bacterium
GGTTACTGATATTTGACCCCATCGGGGTCTTTCAGCGAATTTGTTCGGTACAATTACCATCTCCCATGGGGAACAGAGCATTGGATTAAAAATGAGATAATGGCTGAAGGCATGTCAGACGACGATGACCTCCATGTTGTTTTCCCTGAATTTTGCGAGTAGTTTCGATGGTATTCCGCTGTCTGTGATGAGTGTGCGATGTTTGGCTGCAAGCGAGGCATAGGTGACAAATGAGCGGCGACCGATTTTGGAACTGTCAGCCAGAATGTAGCAATGACTGCTTTGCTCCAATATCATGGCATCCATTGCGGCTGTCTCGTCGTCGGTTGTGCCAAGCGTGCCATCTTCGGAAATGCTGTCAACTCCAAGAAAGGCCCTGGTGAAGGAATAACGGCGGAGGGCATCCAGCGTGACTGAGCCGCAGAAATCCATGCGGGAAGCGCGCAGATGGCCGCCCGTGACCATGACGGAACAATGGTTGGCGAGTGTCGCGCTGCATGCCATGGAGATGGTGATGATTTCCAGGTCTTCGACGGGGGTGTTTGCGAGTCGGTCAGCGAGGCTTCGGCTGCATTCGGCGACCGTCGTGCCTGAGTCGAGGAAAACTCGGTCACGGGCTGAGATGAAGCCGCAAGCCACGTTGGCGATGCGTCGTTTTTCCAGCAGATGGCTTTCCGCTTCGCGCGTGTAGATGTAGGCGGTTGCGACGGAATCCACGGGCAGACGGATGCCACCGTGGACTCGAATCAGTCGTTTTTCCGTTTCCAGTTCCGCAAAATATCGGCGCAGGCTCGGTTCGGAGAGTTTGAGCATATCGCTCAAATCTCCGATGCCGAGACTGCCATGGCGCTCCAGCATTTCGACAATGCGTCGTTTGTTGGCTTCGCTTTTTTTCATGTCAGCGGCTCTTGGCGAAATCAGCCAGCCAAGCGCGCAGTTCGGCGACTGAAGCGTCAGTATCATAGACTTTCTTCAGGTCAACATAATCCAGCGACTGGCGGATGGTTTTGCCTGGAAGCGTATCTGGATAGGCGTTCATGATTTTTTCCGCCTCGCGGCACCATTCGGCGATGTTCGGCAACTCGTCAGCCAGTCTGGTGACACTCTTGGCGACGACGAGTTTGCTGTTCGCATCAGCGAGATACGGGAAGACCTTCATGCCGTCCCATGCGCGTTTGGCAAGCAGAATGCCATTGTTTGCGTTCATCGGGAAGAGTTTTGTCATTAACGGCGTGAAATTGCCTGAAATGGCGGGATCGTGCCCTGCGGGGAAGATGGATTCTGCATCGAGCATCTTCTCGAAATGCGTATCGTTTCTGAACTTGTCGCGGTCGGACTTGTTTCTAAAGTCAGGGATGTCAATAGGTGCCCCGTTCATTCTGGTGCTTCTGACGGCGAGGAGCCCCGTGAGTGTGAGGTCGGCGGCGGCATAGACGTTCCAAGGCGCAGGTTCACCCGTGAGAATCTGCCGTGCGAAATAGTATAGTTCCCAGAAATCGCCGCCGCCGTGTCCAGTGGCTTCGGCCAGTTTGCCGAGGTCGCCTGGCCAATCGGGGTTGATGCTGAGGTAGGAACCGTTGCCGCAGCCGCCGACGCGAATCTTCAGGCCGTCGCGGATGTTTTCAGCGGAAGCATTGGTGCCGTAGATGCGTCCTGCGGCATGATTGTCGTTGGTGGTTGAACCCATGAGGTTCCGCATGAGACCGCCGTTGTCCATCGTGATAAGTGAAGGCGAGATTCTTCCATGCATGCCTTCCTCCCAGACTGGATAGCCTGGCAGCATGACTTTGCAGGGGAGGGCCTCCACGCGGACGGGACGGCGCCCCGTGATGTTCATCAGCGGGCCGAGGGAGTGCGTGTTGTAGAGGTGGCTGTCGAGGGCGCAACGCCAGTTGTGCAGATGGTAGCCAGGCTCGACAGGCAGCCCGCCATCGACGTTGTACGCATAGCACAGCGTGCGGCAGTCATGGACATATTCGTATTCGCCGTACATGAATTCGCCGAAGAAACCCTCGTCCCAAAGATTCTTCAGGAACATGTTCGGCTTGGTGAAAGGATAGTTCTCCAGAAGATTATAGACCTTGCCGCTTTTCTCGACGGCCTCGACGAGTTTGACGCCGTCTGCTGGCGTCAGGAAGGAGGTCACTTCGCACATGACGTGCTTGCCCGCGTCCAGGGCTTTCAGAGCGTGTCTGCCGTGGTCTGGGAAGTATGTGGCGATGAGGACTGCATCAAAATCGCGTGACAGGAATTCGTCCTCGTCTGCGGTTACAAAGGCACCAGGGACGTTTTTCAGGAAATTTTCCCTCATGTGAGGATGGATGTCACAGCCTGCCACGACATCGATGTTGAGTGCGGCGGCGGAACGGATGAAATTTAGCCCGCGGCCAAGTCCCCAGATGCCGAGTTTGATGCGTTTGTCTGTGTTGAAAACCCTGTCCATTGATGTGCTCCTTGCTTGGTGTTATGGGTAGAATCTGGCTGGAACCTCTAGAAAATCTAGAACCTCTAGAAAAATAATACTGAAAGCAATGAAGTCAAGGAGGAAAATGAGCGGAATGATAAAAAATGGAAGTTTTTTTATGTTTTGCTCAAAAAAGTATTAGGTACAGAGGGGGCTTGAATAAAAGGCATAGAGGGGGCTTGACTCAACTCATTCCATCTCGTAGACGTGTACGCCATACGGTCCAAAGGAGTCATCGAATGTATTGCCATTGACTGTCAGGAGGCGTTTCTCGAAGTACTCCTTGGCGGAGGTGATGCCTGGTACGGCGAATTTCACCTTGAGGTCCTTCATTGCGGAATTGCAGACAATGAGGTATTTTTTGCCGCTGTGTTCCTTGAGGAGCGTGTTGACGGAATCATAGCCCAGGCCGTCCGTCGCGGGGCCAGAAAGGATGGTCGCGGTCTGCGTCTGTTCGACAGGCATTTCGCAATACATGTCGTAGAGTTCCTTGAATTCGCGGATGACGCCTGTGAGGATGGTCCACTGCTCGTCGGAATAGCCGCGAGTCGCGTTTTCTGTGTCCCTGTAGCCTGCGTAACGATACCAATAGACACCATGAGAGCCGTGGATGACGGAGAGGTAACTCATGGCACGCAATTCGTCTCTTGTCGGCATGCGGTTCCAGGTTTTGCTGGTCTTTGCATAATGGAAATACTGTACGGCGGGCCAGATGGTGCGTTGTTTGACGCCGTTGCGTGCCCAGTCACGTTTGATGTATTTCATGTCACGGATGACTTCGGGAACCATTTTCGCGGTCAATTCAGGTGTTTCAGTGCCTGGAATGCAGTTGCCGACGGGATAGAGTTCAGGGGAGAAGATGTCGGAACCGAAGACATAATCCGTGTAACGGCTTGAAGGATTGTTGTCGCCGTTGCCGCCCCAGAGTCCCATGGCGTCTCCCTGCTGAGTCAGCCTCCATGGATCCACCGCCTTGATTGCCTCGAATTTGGCGCGGTGTTGTTCTGGTGTAATCCAACTGGCCGTGTCATCACCGACCTTCCAGAGGAGCACTTGGCCGATGTGTTTTTGGCGCAGGATGCCAGCGACGATGTCCTCAACCTTGTTTTCGTTGTTGTTGTTCGTAGGATTGAACTGAATATAGATATTGTGCTTTACCGCGGCGTTCAGGAACTCCTGTGCATCCTTCCAACTCATGTTGTACGAACTCCAATGGCGTGCGAAATTCACACCAGCGGCGGCGGCTTCCTCGAATGCCTTGTCGAATGAATTGCCGTTTCGACCTTGCTTGATAAGGCAGGCGAGTCCGAGCACGAAGAACGGCTTGCCGTCTTTCATCACCATGCCGTCCTCACGGACGGTCATCTTGACAGGGCTGGGCGGAATACCGATGCCGACGACGCATGTGGAGTCATCCGTGTTGCCGATGACGTCCTGTACGGAAATCTTGAAGAAATGCGCTCCCTGCGACAGCGCTTGTTTGGGTGTATACACAATGGTGCCATTTGTGCCACGGGCGATTTGAGAGGAGATGTCATTGCCGTCCAACGCGATCTTCAGTTTAGTCCATTCAACGGTTTGCGGCGCTTCGACTCGAAACACGACTGGTGCCATGCCATCATCTATTGGTGATGGGCTTGTGCGGTAGACGGAATGCGCAAGCGTTCCTTTGAACGGAAGTGCGGCGATTTCAGACGCCGTGCCGACCGTAAAGAGCAATTTTGAGAGGACGACCTTTTCTCCTTGGAGAAGGTCGGGCATGTCAAAGCCGAAATGCACCTCGGCTTTGACCGCGCCTTTTGGAATGGTGCCGCGTATGGTTGTCCATCCAGGCGTCTCCAAAGGGAAACGCATGGACGGCGTGTATGGAGTCTCCTCTTTCATTCGCTTGTTCTCGCAGTCATACCACAGGATGCGGTGGTGGTAGCCGTCTTTGAAGCCATGGAAGCGGTTAATCTGCTTGGATGAACCGATGAGCAACGTTAGGTCGAAGTCCGTGGCACCCTTGGGAAGTTCGCATGGCTTGCTCTTCAACTCGAATGCCGTGTCGAAAAGGCGTCCCTTGATGGGCTGCTGTTTTTCGTTGCGCGACATCGTCAGGCCGTCATCTGCGTAGAAGACAGCGGAGAACGGCAGGAAGATTTTGATTTCCTGCCAGAGTTTTGTGTTTGGCGTCTTGAAATCGTCTTCCAGCAGCGTTTGGGAAGCCATGGCGATTCCAGAAAAGAAACATAACGCAAGCAAGCCGAGTGTCTTCTTCATGGGCGCTCCTCAATGTTTACATCCTATTAGAAAAGAAGGGAATGTGCTTATTTCAGCACTTCGACGCCATACGGGCGGAGGTTGATTTTCTGCTCAAACGAGAGTGCCTTGACCTCAAACTCAATCGCCTTTTCGGTCGTGTTGATGAGTCCGAGTGCATAGCGTCCATCGGATGCCTGGCGGCACCAGTAATCGACGCCTTCGGGCAACTTGAGGTCCTTCTGTGGCGCATTGCGCCCGATGAGGAATGGATAGAGCGTGCGGAGTTCGCGGGCGCACGTGACGGTTTCCGCCCACTGGATTGGGGAATCCCTGCGCATGTCGTAGCGGGAACTGGGCAACCAGTAGTAGATGATGCCCTGGACGTTCGCTGCGAGTGCAAGATGCGTCATACAGCGGATTTTACCTGCCTTAGGCTCAACATCTTCGTACTTCATTCCTCTGACGCTGACCTGCTTCCAGTCGAATGCCTGGACGACACACCAGAGCGACTGCTTGTTCTTGCAGATGCGGCGCATGGCTTCAAGCGTCCTCTTGACGTCCGTGATGGGGCTGTTGGGGATGGGGTAGGGGTCATGCCAGAAGATTTCGGATAGGCCGTCGCCGAGGAATTTGATGACAGGGGCGGTTTCATTTGGCTGGCAAAGGAGGAGGATTCGCGGCACGTTCGGGCAGGCGGCCTTGACGGCGTCCGCGCCGTTCTTCATGCTGTGCTGGTTGATCCAGAGTTCGGGCTCATCAGCGAGATAGATGCTGAGCAGTGCGGGCTGGTCGTACATGGCCGCCGCTGTTTTCTGGAGTTCAAGGTGGTCATCTGCTTTCAGTGCATTCCGCGAAATGCCCATGAATGCATAGACGTTGTTCTTACGGCAGTCGTCAAGATATTTCACGATGGCTGAATCATCGCGCTTTGACTCGAAATCATAGCAGTGCGTGACGTTGAAGCCAGCCTCGTGGATGCCGTCGAAGTTCGTCTTGTCGTCGGACGGGTCGCGGTAGGTGCCGATCGGGAAAAACGGCTCGTTGTCGATGAGGAGCATGTTGTCGTCGCGGAAGGCGTATTTATGTGCGGGGTTCTTGTTGACCAGAATATGAGTCGATTCCTTTCCTTCAGCTGTGATGATGATGTCGTATGTCCCTTTTGGCAATGGTGCCGTGGGTGTGAATGTGATTTCGTTCCCTGTCTTTTTCGTGATTGTCAGTGCATTGCCGTTAATTGTCGCGGAGACGGTTTTCGGCAGTTGCGGATAGAAGCCGAATGTGAGTTCGGGCTTTTCCCTGTAGGTGCCGTTGGCAAACTTTGGCGTGACTTTATAGGTGATGTCCTGCGGGAGCGCGGGGAGAGTGAACTCGGCGTTCATAGGAGGATAGGTTCCACGACTGCACCAGTTGCCTTTAGCGTACCATTTGCCAGGAGTCAGCGTGAACGGAAACGTGAATGTGTCTTTTGTGTGGACCATTTCGGCGAAAGACGCATTTTCAGGGAATGAGGGATCCTGGCTGACGGTGATTCGGAGCACGCAAGGGACGCGCGCCTTGAAGAGAAAATCAGGCGAGTCAAAACTGAATACGGGCGGGTTGACGGACGCATCGACTTTCCAGTTGGTCGTCAAATCCGTCTTGTGGACTTCAATATCCTTGAACTGTGCTTTGCCCTGGCCTTCGACGCAGACCCAGATTTCAATGAACGCGACGTTGTCAGGAATCGGCTGCGTCATGCCAATGGTGACTGTCTGCCAGTCGCCCGTGTCATAGCCGCCGCGCGGGAACTCGCCGCCAGCAACCCAACCTTTTGTCCTGTCGGCAAAGCCGAAAAATACCGTGGCCCCACGATCGAAATTGTTGCGCCTCTCGACTCCCATCGGCTTGACCTTGATGGAACCGCCGTACATGGCGCCTTTTTCGACGGGGACGTAGTAGAGGAGATAATTACGCTCGCCGCCCGTCGCCTCAATTTGGAGGACGTCATCGACGGATGTGACGCCGCTGGCGGGCACCGTCCAGCCTGCGGCTTTCATTGCTTCGGGTGTGTCGGAAAGGCTGGTCTGGAATACCGTCTGGTCTGCCAGAACGGGCAGAAGGGAAAGTGTGAGAAGTAATGACAGAAGAAGATGTTTCATGGGTGGTCCTTTTATGTGTGTTTCTCTAGAAAGTACTAGAAAATCTAGGCTAAGTTCAGCCTTTAAGTTCGTCAGTCGTGGAGAAGGAGGAGGCAGGCATGCCTGCTGCGTTATAGAGAGTGGAGACAGGGTTGTCGGACCAGGCGTATTTCACGCCGAGGGGCAGGTCGAACTGTTCCGTTGAAACGACAACTGTGGTTCCCTCAATAACGATGGAGTCGGCAGGAACCGACTTGCCACTGGTGTCAAAGAGATAGAAACTGCGCTTGGGGTCTCCGACGAACTTGAGGCCATCCGCATTGTCGAAGAAGAGGCGAATGCGGTTCATTTCATGCGAGCAGGAACGATACATCGGTCCGCAGGGGACGACGCCAGGCTTTCTGTAGGTGTTGGCAAGGGCGATGTCCGCCATGCGTAGCCCGACGGTCTTCTTGTCCTGAGGATGGATGTCGTCGGCCTCGCCGATGTCAATGGCGGATGCCATATAGACATTTGGAAGGCGGTCACAGACGACGCGTTGCGACTCGCGCAGGAGCGCCCAGATTGAGAACTTGTCATAGTCCGCTGGTGCCCTGAAGTTTGCGAGTTGAACCTGGATGAATGGGAAATCGCCTTGGCAGAAATGGAAGCGCCAGTCTGCAATCATATTTCCAAGGATGTTGAGGTATTGTCTGCTGGCACGCAGACTTGTGGCGTTGCTTTCGCCCTGGTACCAGATGGCGCCACGGATGGCGTATGGAACGAGTGGATTGATCATGCCGTTGAAGAGGATGGCTGGCGTATTCGGGTTGCCAGTTCCAAAGCCGTTTTTCAGGAGGAACCCGATGGTGAGGTCGCCCCAGTCGAACTCGGGAGCGGCGTTCCAGTCGCCAGCGATTGACACCGTTTCCTTTGTCCCAGGCAGTGTGAGCACGTATGCATCCTGGACACCCCAGAAGGCACCTTCCCACAGGAAGGAGAAGGCTCGAATGGCAATGGTGTTTTCACCCGCCTTGACAAGTTCTGCGGGAATGGTGTAGTCGCGGGGGTAATTGTACCATTCGACCTCCAGATCCTTGCCCGTGCGACCGATTTCGACGCCGTTGAAATAGGTGATGTCATGCTTGTCGATACCGCCTGTATGGAGATGGATTTCCTTGCCTTCCCAGCTTTGTGGAATGATGACCTTTCGGCGGAACCAAACGGCACCGTTGCCTGAAATTTCCTGTTGCTTCCAACTGCCTGGAATCACCATTTGCCGCCATTTGCGGTCATCGAAGTCTGGATTTGCCCAGCCTTTTGCAAAACCCTCGTTGCCAGGGTCGGGTTTGGAGAGGCGCGCGGCGACGGCATCCTTGCTGTTGTTCTTCCATGCGTCCTGCTCTCCGAGGCGGTTTTCAAGTTGCTGGACATAGATGGCGGTATCAAGGTTGTTCATAAGCGAGTCCTCGCTGGTCCATGCCTCGGCAATTGTCCCGCCCCACGATGAGCAGATGAGGCCGACGGGGATGTCAAGTTCCTCCTGGATGACCTTTCCGAACCATGCGGCGACAGCGGCGCATCGGCTGGCGTTGAGCCTGTCCATTGGCTCCCATTTGCCGATGGCTTCAGTCTCACGTGCGCCAGTCGCGGTCATCTTGACCATGAAGAAACGGAATTTCGATGAGTCTTTTATTGTGTTTAGGAATTCCTGGAGTTGCTTGTAGGAGGGACGGTCCTCGCGCTTGACTGTCTGGTCAGTCGCCCAATCGGATTCGAGAACATATTCCATGTTGGACTGGCCTGAGGCGAGCCAGACCTCGCCGACAAGGATGTCGTTGACTGTGACGGATTCATCGGATTCCGTGTCGGTGACGGTGAGAGTGTAGGGACCGCCCGCCTCGAGTGCTGGCAGGTAGATTTTGAAGTCGCCGCTGCTGCTGGAGCGTGTCCATGATTCGGTGCCGCCGAAGGTCGCCTTCAAGAGATGGCTGGGGATGGCTTTGCCCCAGACAGGGATGTTCTTTTGCCGCTGGAAAACAGCGCCGTCTTGGAAAAGTGAGTTGAGTTTCATGGTGTTTTTGTGGGAGTGGAAATGTAACTAAATATGGATAAAATCTCAATGAACAAGTTTTACTGTACATCAAAGGCGAAGATTTTTGTCGGCGCATCTGGAGTACGGACCGCGTCGATGACGAGTTTGACGCTCTTTGCGGTGATGTCCAGCGGGATGAAGACAAGGCGCTGGTGGTTGTCATCGTCGCGAAAGACCTCCTTGCCGTCCGCTTCAATGTGGTAGGCTTTGACAAGCGTGGCTGGCGGCTCGAAGACCGCCTGTTGCTTGTAGTAGTTGCTGACCATGTTGAGAGGGCATCGCGAGAAGTCGGAATCGAAGACAAGGCGGATGCGGCTGAGCGGCGTTGGTGCGCCGAAGTCGTACGATACGGAATCGCCATTAGCGCAGAGCCAGGCGTTATCCTGGCCATTATAGGGGCGGTCATAGCCGTTGCGGAGCGGTTCGCCATCACCATTTGAGACGGTGAGCGCGGCATTGAGCGTCAGTTGTGGGACGTTTCGTTTGATTCCGAGCAGCCAGCAGTCATCGTCCAAAAGCGTCTGCTGTATGGCGTGGATGCACTTTTGGGCGGTTTCTCGCGGAGAGAGATAGGCTGTCAATGACGGGGGCCCCCTGTACGGTCTCCCAGTCGCTCACGTAATGGTAATTCTGCTCCAGGTCGTGCACGCGCAGGCGATA
>JAGCTA010000536.1 GCA_017963875.1 Victivallales bacterium
TGCCCAAAGCGCTGCTCGACCAGTGCGCGTGTCTGCGCACATTGTCGGCTTTGCACCACCGCCAATCCCAAGAGGATGAAATAGGCTATCCAGAACACTCCCCAGAGCACGACACCAGACTTGCAGAGTGCGTTGCGCGGGGGCTTGCCTTCCATTCGGGCGAAGGTTCGCACCAGGAAGAAACCAGCAGCCGTCGTGCAAAGCACGTCGGTCAGGTAGGCCAGCCCCCATCCCCCTGGGGAAAACCACGCAAATACGGCCATCCACTCTGGTAAGCCCGAATCCCAGTAGTGAATGGCAAAGTGCTTAAGTAAATAGACGAGCGGAATCAGGCAGAACAAGCCTCCGACAATCAATAGCGTCATGGAAGCTAGCCACGAAAGGACTGGCAGCAGCGTGCGATTGTGCTTGCAGTGGACAAACAGACGCCAGACTGCACGGAAGAAGACCACCGTTGAATAGAGCGTGATGAGTAATTGTCCTGCAGCCCATTCATTCATTTCTCGGAAGAGCTTGCCTTTCGAGAGTGTATTGAAATCGATATGAACCAGTCCGCAATCCGACAGACCAAGCACATGAAAAAGCGTGAACCACAAGCTGCTGCCGACAAAGAAAAACGTCAGCGCGAAAAACGCGCCCTGCGCAGGCTCGTCCCAAAAGAAGATTTTGCGGAGGAGGTGGTTCATGGAGGTCGTATTCTAAAACTGATTCTTTCTTTGATTTGTTACTGATTCGTTTCAAATCGGTTGGGCAGATATTGGTAAGGCCCGCGTTCACAAGGATTATGAAGTTGTTCAAGCATCTTTTGTGGGAAAACAGGAAGTGCGAGTGCATCACGCAAATTACCCAGGTCAAATCGTATACCATTGGTGCGGTAGCCCATGTCCGTAGAACGACCAGCAAATGCTGAAAACAGAAAGAAGAAAGAAACACCGATTGATGCAATCTGGAAGTTCAGTTGCCAATCAGGACGAACTCGAATTAGATGCAATGCCACCCACGCCACGGAAAAGGCACCCCAAATCAACAATCCCGCCAGCAGTACTGTATTTGATACTTCCCTCATTTCAACAGAATCTGGGAGTACCGCCTCACGGAACCTTTTAGACATAAGATACGCTTGTTGAGTAAAGCCTTCCACTCCAGTATGCCTATCCGCTGAAAGAAGTTCAGTGATTATTTGCAATAGCCTGTCTTGTTCCCCATTTTGAATCATTATTTCACACTGCTTCAATGCTAGCTCCATATTACGATAATATTCTCTACGTGTAGCATCAAATCTTGCCCAAATCACGAAAGCAAGCCACATGATTATGGAGAACACCGCAAACAAGGCAGCTTCTTTGATCTTGTTCGGTCGGGAGTATTTCGGATAGATGATACTCTTGATGTTTTCTGGAACTATCATGGTCAACCATCTCTTGTTTGTTACGCTAATTAACCTAGTCCAGGCTTCGCATGGAGAGAAAATCGTGGAATCGAATATGACGAACAATGCTTGTGGAATAGTCAAGTTCATCAGTGGTAATGAGGATTTTCTGCGAAAGCGGGTCCACGTTCTCAAATGCCCTGTATTCCCGTTGGTAAGCCTTGTCATCGGCGACACTATAGGCAACCTGGATGTAGTATTTTTTGTTACCTTTCTGCGCTAGGAAGTCAATCTCACTGCGTCCATTATTGAAGACATTAAGTTGGTATCCCATGTACAGGAGTTCATTATACACCACATTTTCAAGATTATGGTCAAGGTCAAAACGATTGCCCGTGCAACGAATGGAGTTCAAGGACACGTCGCCATCATAGCTCTTCCTGTGAAACGAGAGCAGTTGCTTGGTTCTGGTGGAATACTGCCCAAGAAAATCGACGGCGTATGCAGTTTCAAGATACCCGACATATTTCTGAATGGTGTTCTCTGAGCATTTTTGGAGTTGCTTGACAGCCTTGTAAATCGAGTTCGCCGAAACGATGCGGGCGTTGGAACGCAGGACGAAATCCGCAACGGCCCTAAATAGTGCCTCCTTTCTGATTCTAAAACGGACAATCAGGTCCTTGTAGATGATAGTCTCGTTCAAATCATCAAGATATCTGCGCATTGCCTCGTCGGAAAACTCCAGGCGTTTTGGAAAACCACCCCAGATCAGATAGTCGAGGGGAGTGACCACCCTCCCCAGCTCCTGTGCATATTCTTGCAATTCGCAATAGACAAAAGGACGTATGCGAAAAGAAACGAAACGCCCGCTCAACGACTTCACATATTCCTTTGATAGCAGCTTCGAATTGGAGCCAGTAACAAAGACGGAATCACCTTCTAGACGCAGAGACTGGCAGACCTCCTCCCATCCATCTATCTCCTGCACTTCATCAAGAAACACATGACATCCACCAGATTTCCTTCTTTTCTTGACATATTCCAGCACCGCATCCGCATTCGGTAGTTGTGACCTCACTTCGCGCTTTTCGAACTCAAGATAGATGACATTGGAGGACCGTGCCTGTATCTCGTCCCGTACCTGCTGCATAATCACGGACTTTCCGCATCGACGAATGCCTGTGATGATTTTTATCAGGTCGCTGTCATAGAATGGACGTATCTGCTTCAAATAGTGTTCACGTATAATCATTTGCTTGCCTCCACAACGCTTCACATTGAATTACCTCTTAAGATAATGCAAACTTTGTGTTTTTCAAACAAAAGTTTTCACCATACTGAGAACTTTGCAATAAAACTCGCAAAGTTCTCAGTAGATTTGTATATTTCTGGAACTGTCATGGTCTTCCGCCTCTTGTTTGCTCTTCCCGTTTTTTATCCAGAAGCTCCTTGCGTTCAGGAGTGAAATCACACCATGCCAAAATGATGCATGTGCCTGTATTGTCATCAACAATGGGAAGCAAGAGGATGGTTTGCATGTTAGGTGGGATAAAACCATACAGACTTTTTCCTGACAACGAGGTGGACTTATCGTAATGCATCAGCTCGTCATACAATAAGGACTTATCGAAATGCAGCAACTCGTCAAACCATTTCTCATCTTCAGAAGAAAGTTTTTTGCAGACTATCACAGGAGTTCCATAGGTTGCCGTAAA
>JAGCTA010000537.1 GCA_017963875.1 Victivallales bacterium
GGCGTTATTATCGGTCAATTTCCTCTTCAAGGTGTATGTATCGTTCTCGTTGACGCCAATGCCTGCATCGTTGAACTGCCTCCTCTGAGAGTAGTCGTCGATTTCGTTCAGCCTGTTTATATCGTTGTCTTGCTGTGCTTTGGCAACATCAGCGTCAAAGTCCCCGACCAGGCGGGTCAGATACTGGTCAGGATTCAATTCGCGACCGACACTCTTGATCTTTTTCGCCTGATTGTCAAGAAGCGTGTCAAGGAGATTGACGACCGCGTTCTGCATTGACGGGTCAAGGCTCGCCAACGCTGCTGGAATGGCGTTCTTGTTCGCAGCGCGCTCCGTCATCAGGGCGGCTATCGTGTCGTGGTGCTTGACGAATACGTTCCGAAGGCGCTGACCGTCAAGATAGCCAGACTTGCCAATGTCCTTGTCGTAGTCGGAGATGTCCTCTGCGAGAATCAAGTCCGCAGCGAAGTTGTGAATCTCCTGCTGCATCGCGGTGGGACGCCCTTCGCCTTCCATTGCCTGCGGGGCTGCCTTTGGAAGGTGGATTCTGGCCTCGATGTCGCCAGCCGCTTCTAGTTTGTTGTAGAGTGAAAGCATGTCCTCGCCGACGAAGTGATGCTGCGAGACTATTTTATCGTAATGCGCGTCAAGTGCTGGACCGCTCGTGATGTTCTCCTTGATTGCCTGAATCGCCAGTTGTTTGGCTAGATCGCGGTCCAGATAGGCAAGGCGTTCATCCGACATTCCGTAGCGGATGGAAAGGATGCTGCGGCTCAGTTCCATCTGGCGGTTCTTGATGCTCACACGGCGCGGCACGCCAGCAATGTCTGCTCCATTGACCGTCTTTTCGAGTTCAAGTCTCTTGTCATAGCGCGTAAGCATCTTCTCGACCATGTTGCCGCCGAAAATCTCCGTGTCGCGAACAATGTCCTTCTCAAGCGCGTAGAGTGCGTCCTCTATTGAAGGGAGAACCACGATGGCGTCCTTTCCTTTGCCCTCGCCATCTTTGATGCGTACTTTTGCGGTCTGGCCGCCGACGAGACCGATGTCAACCTGCACGCCGCCCATGGTTGTGCGAATGAATTGTCCACTCGGAAAGTCTGGGTCACCTTTTTTTTCAACAAGACTGCAGTTGGAGGATTTGAGGAATTGTTTCCCCGCCTGTGTAAATGGTCTGATATCAGGTGCAGTCATGACATATTGTTTATTGAAGTTGAACACCTGGGCACCTGCGCCTTTTTCCTGCACATCTTTCTGGCACACTGAAGACAGGTAACTCAGTGCGCAATGCACATTGTCCACGCCTTCCTTGAGCGCTGCCTTTGTAGCGCGCTGATTCTTGGCGCTGATGCTGTGGCAGATATTGTAGATGCCGAGCGTGATAATGCCAAGGAATAATTTCTTGACCGTGCTTGCATGGAGATGGCCGCTTTTGACCTCGGAGAGCCGTGCGGAGAGAACTCCGTTTTCGCCTTTCGTGAGTTTTTCCACATTTTTGTTTGGGAAGCCAGACATCCCCGTGAAGAGGTTTTTCTCGAATTTCCCCCAGTCGCCGATTGTCGTGCCGCTCATTTTTTTATTCCTTAATTAATTTTTGTTATTGATGTCAGACTCTGTGAAGAACCCTTGCATAGGCAGGGAAATGATATTCTTTCGAAGAACAATTTGTCTTATTATACACCTTTTTTTGCAGTTTGATATTTCATCGCTTGTTTTTTGTCGTATGGGAACTCCCAGGCCCGCAACTTGCGTTGCGGAAACATGACGGAGTTTGATATTTCATCGCTTGTTTTTTGTCGTTAGGGAGAGTAATTACGCTTTTATGTGTCAGTTATACTGAATACACAGAATGATCCGAAAAGTTACAAATCTTGTGTCATTGATGATCGCGGCTTGTCTCACGGTATCGGGATAATAAGTTTCTAATGCTCCTAATTTTTCGGGAATCCAGTTTGCAATCTGTGCAAGGACAGTCATAGTATGTTTCTGCTTTTTCATAGCATCTCCAGTGGTTGCTCGCTTGGCTTCCGCTCAGATGTCATGAAACCGCAGTTTTTCAAGTCTGTCGTTCAGTTATGGGATGGCTAGTGGAATCAGGTTATAATTGACAGCATTACCAACAGGAATATGCGTATGTTTAAGTTGAAGAACAATTTCATCGAAGCGGTATTTGACAATGAGGCGCGTCTGGTTTCGCTGAAACGCAAGGGAGGCGAGAACATACTGACACGGACGGCGGACGAGGGCTTTCGCGCGGTGATGGCGTTTGTGAAGAAGGAGCGCTTGGAGAACCTGGCGGTCGGGAGCCGCCAGCAGTGGCGTGTCAATTCCACGAGTAAAAAACTTGAGTATGTCACTGATAGTTTGGTCTATTCAGACGGCCTGCGGGATGACAATGTCGCACCGTGCAAGGTTGTTCTTCGCGTCGAACTGGAGGGGGAGGCGCTTGTCTTCACATCGGAAGTGGAGAACGGGACGGAAGCGCATTTCATTGATTTCGAGTTCCCCCGCGTCGGTGAACTGAAGGATCTTGGGGATGGAATCCCCACGCTGTTCACGCCTATCGAATCCGGACGCGCCATCGTCAATCCAGGTGCGCGCGTATCCAATTCCGATTCAAGGGAACAGAAGGCGAATACGCTGGAATTCATCTATCCTGGTCTTATTGCAATGCAATGGATTGCATTGTGCGGCAAAAGGAACTGCCTGTTTCTGGAAGGAAATGACGAGACATTTTCGGCAACCGCGTACCGCATCGTCGGTCGCCTCGGTGGAAACGGCGCGATGACGCTTGTTGTGGACCGCTTTGCGTCCGTCAACCCGCATACCAGCGTTTCGCATTCCCCCGTCAAAGTGAAATTCTATGAAGGCGACTGGCGGAGAGGCGCTGCGGAGTATGCGGAGTGGCTGCGCCCGTATCGTCCGCAACATACGATCCCGCAATGGGTCATGGATATGCAGGGATACTATCTGGTCATCAACAAGCAGCAGTCTGGATATGAATTGTGGCCCTACAAGGCGTTGCCTGAACTATTCCGCTATGCGCAGGAGTGCGGTTGCGACACCCTTGGCCTTTTTGGATGGTTCGAGGGCGGCCATGACAACCGCTACCCCGACCAGGAGGTCTCTCGGACGCTCGGCGGCTCGGCAGCCTTGAAAAAGAACATTCGAGAAGTGCAGAAGGCGGGGGGACATGTGACGTTGTATTTTCAGGGACACCTCATCGACCTGAACTCGGATTACTACAAGCATGACGACAGCAAGAGCACACTGCGCACCATCTGGGGACAGGAGTATGTTGAGTTCTACGACAAGCCGCATCAAAGCGGATATCTGGCAGATTTCTCCCACAAGTGCTTTGCCCTTGCATGCCCCTCCTACCAGAAATGGCGCGATTTCATGGTCGAGCGCGAAGACTGGCTTGCTTCTTTCGGCGCAGACGGTACCCTCTATGACCAAATCGGCGGAATTCCCCCATACGTATGCTTCGCCAAGAACCACAAACACGATGGCGACAGTCCCGCCCGCGCCATGAGCGGCGGACGGCGTAAACTGCTCGACGCGCTCCAGGCTCACTCGAAGGAAATATCCCCCGATTTCGTCTTTGCCACCGAGCATCTCACGGATATCTATTCCTGCTATCTGGACTTCCTCCACGGCATCGATGTCAACCCATTGGAGCAGGGGATGGAGGCCCGCAGCAAGGAACATCCTGAACTGGGCGGCGAATACTCTGTCCCGCAGATTTTCCGTGCATCCTTCCCCGAGGTGAAAGTTACCATCCGCAACCCGCGCCCTTATATGTCACGCCGATATGTAAATTTCGCGTTCGCGCACTCTTTCCTGCTGGAGCAGGAACTGCGCTATCGGGCCGATGTCGATGACACGCGTGCGGAGACCTTTGCCGCCGAACATGCGTACGCCAAGCAAATCGCGGCCTTTAGAAAGGAGCATTGGGAGATTCTTGGCTACGGAACGTATGTCGATGATAAATTCGCGACGTCAAGTTGCCCGTCGCTATTTACAGTCTCCTTCGAGAACGGCCCGCTTCGCGCCGTCACGCTTTGGAATGATTCCGAGGCCCCCGCAGACCTGTCATGCCTTCATTTCGCATCTGGCATGTCGGTGAAAGAGTACTTGACTCCCGACGGCAAGTCAGCCAGGCGTCTGCCTGCTCAGCTGGCCGCCAACTCCGTGGCGCTCGTGTTGCTGAAATGATATCTTTAGGTTGAAAGCCCTGAACGCAACAGGCACCATGCTTCAGGAAGAGTGAGAACCGCAGTGCTTTCTAGTTCGAGTAACCTTCTGCAAAGTGTCCGAATTTTTAAGAAATCGGATACTTTGACTGTGTGAATTTTAAAGAATTCGCATAGTTTAGTTTGAAGAGACGTTGTTGGCGTGTCTTCAATTGTCTTGTATTCATTGCTGTTTAACGTCAGATGGCTCCAAGGCGGTATCGTCGCTCTCGTAGTAGTAGGAGTAGTCGATGCCCTTCATGAACATTTCTCGGTCATTAATGCGGTCAGTCAAGGCATTGCACAGCAATTCGCGGATTTTCGTGTGGTCGGACGGGCTTTCAGTCATCGCCTCCAGGTATTTCCTCTTGTTGACTTTGCTCCAGTCGATGCACTGTTTGAGGTTCTTCTTGAGCATCAGGTCCAGCCAGATGCGGGTGCTTCGGCCATTCCCCTCGCGGAACGGATGCGCCACGTTCATCTCCACGTATTTGCTGATGATGTCCTCGAAGGTTGCTTCTGGCATCTTTTCAATCTGAGCCAGGGAGTTGGGCAGGAACATGGCAGGCGCAAAGGTGAAATTTCCCTTTGAGATGTTCACTGTGCGGATTTGTCCTGCAAAGTCGTAAAGCCCTCCAAAGAGATAGGCGTGGATCTGCTGGAGGCATTGAACCGTCCCAGGGTCCATGCTGGTCAGCAGCCCGCTCTCGAAGAGCGCGTAGGCCTTGTTTCGGCTCTTGCCGTCGATAGAGTCCTCGCTGTAAGTAAACCACTTGATGAACGGCACAGCGTTCCGACCTGGAATCGCCTCCAGCAAGGAAAGCATCTCCTTCTGTGGCAGGCAGTCCGTCATGCGCCGCTTGCCGTCCGCCGCGACCAGCTTGAACTCCTTACATTTTGTAAGGGTTTCGTTCTCCGCCTTCTTCAGTCGGTTCTTCAAGACATACCAATAGTTGGGCGCATTCGCACTTCCGCTGACTGCGCCAACGACATCCACCACGGCAAACCACCACTGGCTGTCGTCTTCGGCCCAGACCGCTCGGATTTCTCGGTCGTTGTAGAAGCGAAAAGAAAGTTTCTGGGTCATGCAAACATCCCTTCTCACATTGCAGTCCCATTGGACATCAATGCCATGCCTATAAACGCCAGGATGATGCCAAGCAAAATCAAACCAAGGGACCTCTTGCATTTGTCAAAATGGCATACGGCAAAAATCAGATGTCCATGTCAGGTCATCTTGTTCAACTTAAAATAGTATTTCTTTAAGGAATTTCCAATCGGATGATTCCGCTTTCTTTCGGGAAAATCCGGTAGAGAGCATTGCCCGTTGGCTTGGTATCTATCGGTTTCCCATTGAGCGTTACAGCGGGCATTTTGCCGCTGCGGAACTCGAGGAACGGATTTTTCCCGATCAGCGATATTTCCAGCTCTGGATAGAGCGCTTTCCCGAGCTTCACATCTTTCCAGAAAGTCAGTTTGGCTTGATCTTTTCCATACAGGGTCGAGAGCAGATAAGTATAAGTCCAATAAGCGGGCACGCGGCGTTTGCTCCATTGCACATGGCCGAGAAATTCCCGGGCGATCCGTTTGTTTTTCAAGGCCAGTGAAATCTTTTCTTCCAATTTCTCTCGGCTCATCGACCCGAGCTGGATGCAGAACATGAAAAAGGTATATACTTCCTGCCACCCGGGAACTCCGTCTGGAAGAATAGTGTGATACACATCCTGAGCATCGGGGAGCCTTTCCTCCCACGGAGCTTTCGCATAGGAATATCGGAATGCTTTCAGTAATTTCCGCATTTCATCCCCCATGAACCGACAATAGGCATCAAACGCCTCCTTGTAATGGCCTTCCGTCGCGATATTGTAAAGTGCCCCCGCCCTGCAGCCGTTATGGATGAAGCTGGCCGGATAAGACAGGAATGCACGGCCGGCATCCGTTTCCTCATGAAAGAATTTGGAACAGTACCACGGCTCCGAATCCAGATACTTGCAGAAATAATGCTGCGCGGCATGGAACAGTCCCGCCCGCATGGCGAACATTTTGCCGAAGGCATAACGCCCCAGCGCCAGATCGTCTTCCTTTTCCAGCATTTCCGCCATGTTGATGAAGCCCAGATAGCCGCCGTAATTGGTGCCGTCGCTCCAGCTCACGCCGTTTTCGCAATAAGAGGCGCACATGCATGCCCAGTCCATCCCATGAAGATAATAATCGAACGCATGACGGAACACCTGCCAGTTTTCCGCGATCAGATCCCAGGCCCCGGTAAACAGCGCCCCGAAATAAGTGCCGTACAGGCTCATGGCGTTGCCCCAGTCCGTTTCAATCATCAGTATATCGGTATTTTCGATCGTTTCCTTTTCGCAATCTTGGAAACGGTTGATGCCGGTGACATGCAGATAGGTCATATTGAAATCCAGTCCGGAAAACGGTTCTTTCCTGTTGTACCAGGAATAGCATTTACGTTTCCCTGGACCAACGTAGGAATAATACGGATCGCACACTTTTTTCAGGCCGTCCCTGATGACCGCTTCCAGTTTCTTCCGCTTTTCGGGACTCAGAAGATGGAAAACCATCAGGACGAAGCTGTATTGGAAAACGAAGGAATAATTTCCGGGATTGCCGACTTCTGGAGCATCCAGATGATAGGACATGAATTCGTCGAAATCCGATTCGAGTTTCTGCTGCAAGTCATCATGTTTTTCTGCGGGGAAAGCCAGATCCCTCCTTGTATCCGGTACTGGCAGCGTATAGGAGGAAAACGTTGAATACTCCACCCCGTAAAGATACCCGTATTTGGTCGGGAACTTCTCCCGCACGCAGCGGCGGTCCAGACGGATTTCCGGAACATGTTCCTCCGCAATGCTCAAAGGCGGCGGTAGTGGCGCGAACAGCTGATACGGCGTATGCCATTCATCTTCGAAATATCGGTAGGAAAACATCTGGATGACTTCCACGTTCTCCCGACTGGCTTTGTAATGATCCGCGCAGGAAACTGGACGCGCCAACGCCCGCTGAGCGTATTTTTGGCACAGCAAAGACCATTCCGTGATCTTTTCTTCAGTCACCTCGTGCGGCTGGAAGAGTTCGATCCCGCAAGGGAATAGCAGCATCAGGTAATCCGCGCTCCTGGCAAATTCAAATCGGAATCCTTCGATCTGATTTCGGGAATCGCGCTTGACCCGGATCCGTTTCGGCGAACGTTTCACAATAATCTGCAGCGGCACATCCGGAAATTCGCCTTGGTTGGTGAACAGCACATAATTCCGGCTCAGCGGACCGTCCTGCGACTGGTCGTAGCACAAATCGTTTTCCGAATCGTCCACGCGCCGAATGTGCAGACCATCCGCCAGCGGAAGCGTGATCTTTTTCCAGGCGGATATGCCTTTCAATGAGGAGAGATTCACATAGTCCAGATCGGTTTCAACCAGCAAGACCGGGGTCAGGATCGAATAATCGAAAGTGATCTGCTTTCCGTTTTTCAACCGTCTAGTCCAGTGCACTCCGCTCCAGTCGTTTTCAACCGTTTCATTGTCTGGCACATGATAAGTTTTGTATAGCGAACCAGATGTTTCTTCCCCGTCCGGCAGCAGCGAAAAATGCCAGACCAGGTTTTTGTGATACTGCGGATGTCCAGAAACAAAGGGACGGGCAACGATTCCGAACGACGGCATGCTGCAGTCCAGCACGCCGTCTCCTTTGGAGAAACCGAATCGGCCGAAACTGCGGAACGCCTTGCCCGCCCCAGCGGTGTATGAGCTCAGATCGGGCTCGCAGTTTTGAGGTATCCTTGTCTCAAGTTCTGGTAGTGGCATCACTGTTTCAGGCTCAAGGATATTGCCTGCCTCATCCAGCAGTCGGGCGGCGAATTTGCCTTCGACCTCTTTCTCTGTCGGATTGGACAGTTGCACTTTCAGGATATTTTTGCCTTTTTTCAAGGTCATTTGATATTCAGGAATTACATTGTGAAGCATGGGGAAACGGCGGTTTCCATATCGGTCTCCATACCATTCGTCTCCCAATTTGACTGCCAAAGCGTTGTTGCAGCTGAATTGAATGCAGTATCTGCCGTCTGCCGGGATGCTCACTTCCGCCGAACAGAACAAACTTTCCCCCGGCAGGAGTTCTTTTTCTGGTTTCCATATCTGAAAACCGTGTTTTGAATCCGAAAAAAATTCTCTGTCGACGCCCATAATAGCTCCTTTCGATTGGCTTCATGAAAATCCTTGTCTGTGTTATATATTAATACATCAGAAATCATTTTCCAGCAAGACCGTAAATGTGCTAAAAAATTGTTTTGAGAATCATTCTCCTCGTTTCTCGTTGGACTTTTCCGTTTTCAGGTCTTCTTCGAACTGTTCCAGTGCTGTGCTGTCGATTATGCCGTGTTTCTTTAGGCGGATGATTGCGGGAGAGCCGCCAGGCTGGATTTCAAGATAATTGACTTTGACTGGTTTTGCTATTCACAAGTTTTTATGTTCCTTAATTATACAAACGCGCTCGAGATGGTTATAATCAACAATGTCGTTTTTTGTGCTATCCAAGATTAGCTAGGATTGACAAATCGCCAGAATGGCGGGTAGTTGGTAAAAGATTTATCAATATTATCTCTTCGTATTCATACACCTTACTCCTTGTTAAATCTTTGGACTCTGGATCCCAAAAAGTATCGTCACAATTGAGATGCATACACGGATGCCAAGGGGGATTTTGTTCGAGCGTGGGTCATGGCAACCGAGAATGGCATGGGAACACATACGAGGTCATTTCCCGCGACAGAGGCAAATATAATTCTCGATTGCCGCGTTGTAACAGCCACTTTGAATGTTATATTTTCTGTTTCCACAATACTTAATTCAAATTTACAATAGAGGTAAACCATGGAATTCAACGAACTTGTTTCAGACTTCGCAACCCGCTACGGAGTCGAGGGTCTTTCAGCCAATGACGGCGCGGCCGTGCTGGAGGTAGATAGCATGACCGTCGGTTTTATCCACGATCCTGCGTCCGCAGACGACATAGACGACGGTATCATGGTTGTCGTGGAGATCGGCTATCCGCCGCCGGATGCGGACGGTCCATTCGGAGAAATCATGCTCAAGGCGAACTATCTTCTCGGCGGCACAAATGGCGCTGTCCTCTGCCAGAACCCTGACACGGACGCCTACGCCGTCATGCGCCGCTATTCCCTTGCTGCGCACGATGGTGCCTCCTTCGCCGCCGCTCTCGAAAAACTGATCACAACGGCAGAGAACTGGAAAAGCGTCATCTCATGCATGATGGATGCAGAATCTGAGAAGGAAAAACTTGACGAAGAGGATCATGACGACGAGCCTCCCGCCATCGGATTCTCCGCAAACGGCTTCATGCAAGTGTAACTTTCAGCCGTCTTGCGTGTAATCATGCCAGACAGATTTCTTTGAGCTTTCAACATCCATTCCAAGGAACACTATCATGACTCTAAACGTAAACGGCTACAACTCCACATTCAAGAAATTCGCTGACTTCGCCCAGCAGAGCATAGAAAACGGCGAAAAAAAGGCTGTCGCAAACGCGGGACTCGAGAAAACAGAAGGCAGCAAGAAGAAATTAACTATCTTCGCATCGAAGACTGACAAGGTTGGCTTATTCCTTTTCCGTTCAAGAGACGAAATGCGGGCCAACGATGCCACGCGCGAGATCTTCTTCAAGTCCGTCGCAAGCATGTTCGGCGGCGCGGCGAAGATTCCCAAAAAGGTCCTTGACGCCCTGAAATTGCAGGACTACGGCTTCGGATGCCCGCTCTCCGCTCACCGCATCATGGTTGTGAAGACTGCCATAGACAACTACAGGGCGGCCCAAAAGGGCGGTCTTGAGAGTCCTGCCCAAAAGGGACTGGAGGTCATGAAGGCCGCTACCGCAGAGAAGACCGAGGCCGCCAAGAAGACCCTGGGCACCGATCCTGACATGCAGCCGCTCAAGATCGACAAAGCCAAGGCGAAGGAGATGATAGCCAACTCCTGCAAACTCATGGGCGGAGCAAAGCTTGACAAGGAGAACACCGACTTCGCGGTAAAGTGCCTGAAAACGTACGGCAACAAACTGCCCGCCAAGACGGCGCGTCTCCTCGCCAACTTCATCGTCAACACGGCGATAAATGATGGAATGGACGAGGAGGCCATCGAGAACATGGCCAAGGACATGAAGACGTGGAAGGAGTTCGACTTCGGCGACCCAAGACTCGCAAAACTGGCCCCGAAATTTATCGAGCGGCAGAACAACTACGTCAAGGAGGTTCTTGCCGACCCAACCATGTTCTCCCCTGAGAACCCTGACATATTCAAACAGGTTTACGGCGACGCCGACCGCGGCAACTGGACAATCAACGGCCAGACGTACAAGACAGGAACGGACCAGAAGACAGTCGTGGATGCATTCACATCCGCCGTCAAAACCCCCAACGCCCGCAAGGTCGTTTCAAGCCTCCTCCACCAGGGTGCGCTTGCTGACCTTGAGACGTTGTTCACCATGTCAGGTGCCCTCATCGGCGATGCCAAAGTAGCAATACTCAATGAGGAAAAACTCTACGAGCTTCCAGGGGCCAACATGTTCATACACCGCAACGCGATGCGGGATGGCGGATTCGGAATTCTCGCCGACTCGGACGTCAGATATGGCTTGTCCGTCTCCAATGACGGCAGGACCGCCACTGTCACCGTGAGCATCGACAAGCATATATCGTCCTCAGGCCTGAAGTATGACGACTACAAGATCGGCATGGCGACAATCTCCCAGCAGACCACGATCGACCTCACGAAGGAAATGCCCGAAGTCGTAGGCGTAACCTTCAAGCAGACTTTCACGCCTGATGAGATTAAGTTGACTGGAATGCACCCATAGTCAATTGATTTTAATCCCGTAATTATTAGGTTAATTTTCCACCGGTAACAATGAGATCATCGGCGAAGTTCTGACCAATGTGGCGAGTCCATTTATGAAAAACTCAACCAGCTGCTTCAGGGAAAATCCGTTTTGACTTACATCGACCCCAGCGTGATTTATCCGCAGATCCTGAACAATCCGTCGTCGGTTTACAGCTTTCTGCTGGTGGCAGGATATTTGAAAATCACCAAAGTAGAGCCCTCATTCAACGGTGACTTTATGTGCGAAGTCGCCCTGCCGAATAAGGAGATCGCCTATGTTTATAACAAGGA
>JAGCTA010000069.1 GCA_017963875.1 Victivallales bacterium
CTCGCGACATTCACATAGGTTTCCGTGGGTTGCGCTCCACCCACGGCTGAACTTCCTACGCCGCTAACGCGGCTATTCCTGCATGGCAGGCGCGGCTCATGGCTCAGGTCTCGTGTCTTGTGTGTCTCATGTCTCGCGTCTAGCGTCTCACGTCAGGCACGGCCATTACCCCATCATGCCTTCGGGTGTGCCTTGGCATATACATCCATAAGCCGATGTATATCCACATGGGTATAGATTTGCGTCGTGCTCAGGCTTGCATGACCGAGCATCTCCTGGACGACACGAAGGTCAGCCCCAGCAGATAAGAGATGGGTCGCAAAGGAATGACGCAGTTTGTGAGGCGTGCAATCGGGAGACAATTTTGCTTCGGCGACATATATCTTGAAGAAACGCTCCACGCTGCGAGTCGTCAGCACTCCGCCGCGCAAATTCAGGAAAATTGGTCCCGAGTCACGGTATCCAGCCATGCCACGCTCCGCTCGAATCTTCAAATATGCGTCCAATGCCTTCAATGCGGGTTTTCCAAGCATGCACATCCGTTCTTTTCGCCCTTTGCCATACACCTTGAAGACGCCCTCGGAGAAATTGATATCCTCCATCTTCATGCCAACGGCCTCGCTCACACGCAGACCGCCACTGTAAATAATCTCTAAAATGGCGACATCGCGCGCCGCCTGGAATTCACCGTCGTGATACGGATTCCCATCTTCCCGCGCCATCTGATGCCCCCAATAACGTTGAGGAGCCTCCAACAGCGCCGTCACCTGGTCAACATCCAAAACCATAGGAAGCCGTTGTCCGCCCTTGACGCTTCTCACGCTTGAAAACGGATTGCTGTCCAAAAGATTTTCTCGGATAAGATGCCTGAAAAACGCCCTCATGCAGCAGAGTTTCCGATTAATGCTCGCGCGTTGCAGACCGCATTCCGTCAGCGACATCGTATATTGTCGCGCAATTGGCACCGTGACTGACGCCCAACCAAAGCCTTCCGACTGCCTTAGTTCGGGGCAAAAATGCACAAACTGCGCCAAGTCAATAAAATAACTGCTGACTGTATGCTCACTCGACTGCTTTTCGACCCTGAGATGCTCAAGAAACCCCATGACGGCTGCGTCTTTTCCCAAATACGTCCTTTCCTCAAGGAAATCATTTGCCGACGCCATCGTCTTCTCTGGTGTCTTCCTAGCCCCCCTTGCATCATTGGAGGCAGTTCTTCTGCGGCCACGCGTTTTCGCGGCCATTTCCCTTTTAGATTGTCTTTTTTCAAAATTATTCATTTTCGGATTTATGCCTCCTGAATAAATTCCAACGAATCGAAGCAAGGAACTCCAGCAGAAGCGTCATCGCCATGAGAATGCCGATGCCTCTGCTTAAATCCGCATCATTTTCATGTGAGGATTCTTGTTTGTCACTATAGCCATCCCTGCGCAGTAAATCCCTCAAATCCAGTTCACCGACATACGCTTCCTGCGATTCCCTGATATCCACGTTCACTTCAACATACGTCAGACCGTCAAGTAGCAGTGATGGAATCGATGTATCCATCGCCATTCCATCGGACGCAGAGACTAACGGCGCGCCACACAGCACGCTCTTGCGTCCCGAATCACCAGCAAGCGTCTGTTCAAGGACCTCGTGTAGCAAAGGCAAGAAGGAATTTGTCAACTGAAAATCGCCCCACCAGTCCGCAAAGCCAAATGCCATGACAAAGCAATGCCCTGTACCGCTTGCCGTTTCCAGCAGAAGCGGCAGACCTGACAACGATTCGATGTGAACAGTCGCCCCCGAACTTGGGCGTATTCTGCAACAACGGCGAATCGCAAACGTGTACATATCACTTTCAGAGACATCTTCATACAAAAGGGAAAGAAAACTGCCAGAGGCAACGGATGCGACACCGTCGAAACGCGCATCGGCAGACAGTCCATTCATGCCAGACATTCTTCCAACATTCACGCCACAATCAAGCAAACGGCGGAAGTCGCCCGTTGCATTCTTTCCAGGCGTCATGAAAAGGCAACCGCCATGTTCCATCAACTTTTTGACCGCTTCAACGGCATCATCTTGAAGCCGCCCTGCCCCTCCAAGCAGAAAAACAGCCTGTGCCTGCTCAACATCCTGCGCCGTCAGCAAATCCACATCCTGCATTTCGACTACAAAACGCTTTCCAGAGCCATCGACTTCACTCTCCAACGCAAGCCGCACATAGTCGCCTTCCTGCGGTGCAACGGACTCATGGCTACCATCGATGACGAGCAGGATTTTCCTTGGAGGCACGCCATCCCCCCAGAACAGTCGGCTATCATCCTTTGGATAATTGTCTTCAGACAGTTTTGCAAGCCCCCTTTGCCCCAATTCAACATCGTCAAAAAGCATGGCAACGCGGTTCCTGCCATGGGGCATCACCGTCAACCGCTCCCGTCTGTGTTCGGGACCAATCTCCACGTCGAGTTCTCGGACTTGTTCACGCGACGAAGTGTTCATGACCGTAGTCACGACACGAAGACGCCTGCTCCCCAACCGCTGGCAGTTCACAGACGCGATCCCGCAATTGCCATCAACAACGGCATCGTGGACATCCATCAGAAAGAGTTCGACATCATCTGGCACCTGGTTCATGCGATGCCCCCATGTCACCGTCTGAAAATCACTAATGACATAGAGCCGCTTTTGTTCACCCGACAAGGATTGCAAGGCGAGTCTCAAGGCATCATCGGGGCGTGAATTCAGCCACGTCGCCTCCGTGTCTGCAAGCGCTTCATCAAAACGCCATGTTTCCTTTGTCGGAGCCAGACACTCCACCGCCATCGTCTCTGGCTGCTCCGCCGTTTGCCCCCCTGCTCCCCCCGAAAGCCTGACCAGCCCGACGGCCCAGCCATCCAGTTCATTTTCACGCAGTTTTCTGCAATGTTCCAATGCACGTTCCATTCTTCCGCGCCATGCCATGCTGGCTGTGTCATCCAAGACAATCATCGCTGTTTTTCGGCTGACTGCGGAACCGACTTCCTTGGAATGCCACTGCGGCCCAGCAAGCAGCAGGCTCCCAAGGACAATCAGCATGATTCTTAAAAACAACTGCAGCAAATGGCGCAGTCTGCGACGGCCCTCCTGCGGCTGACGCGACACCCTGATGAAACGGACACTTGGGAAAACGACGACACGCAACTGGCGCAAGTTCAACAGATGCAACAACACTGGAACCGCTGCAAATGACATGAACCACAGGAAACCTGGATGGATAAAACTCACCATGCGGTGCCTACCTCCTCACGGCAAGAAATGCGGACAGGACCTTCCCAAGTTCCGTATTCGTCTTAATCTGAACAAAATCCGCCTGACTGCGAAATGACGAATCGCGAACGCCCCTGGCAAACTCATCAAACTGGCTCTGGTATTCTTCACGGACCACATCCGCAGAGGCATCAATTTGACGGCCGTCCTCAGAATCAACGAATCTCATGCCATCGCCAAACGGGAGAGTGAGTTCATCATCATCCAGAATCTGGAACACGATGACGTCGCTCTGCCCATAATGCAAGTGCTTCAGGCAATTCTCCAGGCCTTCCTCCTCATTGTGCAAATCCGAAAGGATGACAGTCACCCCTCGGCCTGAAATATAGTCTTCCACGCGTGGAATAACGCTGTGCAATCTGCCATTTCCCTCGGGAGCGATTTTCGCCAACTCCTCAAGCAGCCTGCTCAGACTACGATTTTGAGAATTGGCGAGAGCCTCGTCAATGCCATTTTGACCGCCATAGACAAACAGCCCGACCTGGTCGCCTTGATGATGCGCCAGATACGCCAGGCACGCCGCCGCCATCACCGCATACCGCGACTTGCTGCAAATCGCATGTTGCCCCCTGTATGCCATGGATGCGCTCGCATCCAAAACCAAGGCGACCCGCATGTCCGTCTCTTCGCGGAATGACTTCATGCAAAGCCTTCCCTGACGCGCATACAATTTCCAGTCAACGTATTTTGCATCATCCCCTGGAACGTACGGGCGATACTGGACAAATTCACCGCCATAGCCACGTTTGAGGCTGCGATGCTTTCCCGCCAGGTAACCCTCAACCGCAAGACGTGAAAGCAACTCCAAGTCGCCCATGCGTGCAAGGATTTCCAATGAAAGTGCCGATGAAGCCGATGCGCCCACGTTGACTATCCCCCGTGCCGTCAGCAGAACTCAACGGATTTCAGGCCATGTTCCACAAAGCAGTAGCCTGGAACATTCGGCAACGGCTGATGCCCCACAAAATTCGGCTCCACGTTGAAGGACAACGTGCCGACGCCGTAACTTTCACCATCCTTCAGGTGATGCGGTCCGAGCATGTTGCGAAGCGATGTCGTCCACTTGAAGCGGATGACATTTTCCCCCTGACGCAGCATTCCGTCCACTGGCACGATATACGGCTCCCAAAAGCAGTCGCCCGCCGCCTGGCCGTTGATTTCCAGTTTCCACCGGTTCGCGCCACGTGGGTCGAAGCGCAAAGCGTGAATCGCCTTGACCTCCTCGTCATTAAGGGCGATGCGCAACTCAAGTGTGGCGTTCCCCGCAAAGAACGGCAGCCCTGCCAGTAACAGGTTGCTTGCATCCACTGTTGTGCCGACAGTGCTTGGAGCCAGTTCGAAGGTTCCGTTGAAGCGCATCGCCTCGCGTTCAAGCGTTTCGACAGCCCCCGTATGCCGCACACTGAAATTCCCCATGAGATAGACGCTTTCAAGTTCCGTCTCGAAGGTCAGCGTATTATACTCGGTCTCGAATTTCTTTGCGGCTTCCAACTTGTCATAGAGCCATTGCTCTTGATGGTAGCGCAATGACAGGCTGATAATGTTTTCGCCATGTTTTAGCACCTGAGGCAACTTGACTCTGCGGAATGCCGTATCAAACTGATATCCCGTGTCAGCACCGTCAAAAGACACGCCATTCA
>JAGCTA010000538.1 GCA_017963875.1 Victivallales bacterium
AAATCATCTGAACCCATTGACATGCATTGGATTAGCAACGATTCATTCGACTATGCCTGTTCCATTTACGACGATGAGTTCGCTTTGCCAATCAGCAGGACGGAGGAATTGGCGACGCTGCAACGGTCAACTCCCGCCACGCATCGGCGGGAGGTCCGATTCTTCAAGCCAGAGTTCTTCTGCGTCGTCGACACCCTTCGTTCCCGCGACGGAAAGCCCCACGACTACGAACTGCGTTTCCATCTGGATACGCTGAAACTTGAACGTTTCGCAGACATCCAGGGTGCTTGGCTTTCTGATTTCGGCAGAAAGCACGATGTGCTCATCGTTCCCTTGTGGACTGAGGGGCTGGAAAGCCAAGTCCTTCAGGGAGTGGATGAACCGCCGATGGGAGGGTGGTTCGTCGGACGCAATGACTTGACACGTCACAAATGCTCCACGCTGACCATGACGGTCAGGGCGGAAACGAACCATCGATTCTGCACGCTTTTCATTCCAGTTCAAAGGGATGGAATCATGCCAATTCTGCGCAGACGCAATGATAAACTGTTTGAATTGGCCGTCAATGGCCGAAACTTCGCCATCTCTCCTGACGTTTTGAACAAATAATATTTTAGATTTAAGGATTTCACATCATGCCGAAACTTCAAAACAGTCATGATTTATTCGATTCAGTTCCCAGCCGTTTTCAGCCCCCGCTATTCCTTTCAGGGCAGCGGGTTGGCTTTGTCGGCGACAGCCTGACGCGGCTGGGGATGTATCATCGGAACATCTGCCTTTTCTATGCTACGCGCTATCCTTCCAGAAAACTCATTGCACGGAACTTCGGCATTTCTGGTAATACCGCCGAAGGGTGCGTCAATCGATATCGTTGGGACATCGCGCCATTCAAGGCGGATGTCCTCACAATCACCACAGGCGTAAACGACTCCAGAATTTGGCTGTATGAAACAAATGCGCCTGATGCGACGAATCTCGCGGAACGCGAAAAGGCAATTGACACACACGTGAAAAGCACAAGGAAATTTGTCAAAATGGCGAAGGAAGACGGTTCGCAGGTTATCATCATCTCCCCTGCCCTCTATGATCAGACGGCGGAGATGGAGTGTCCTAAGCGGACGGGAGTCAACGATGCATTGCGGCGAATGTCGGACAGCGACCGAAAGACGGCGGAGGCGTTTGGCTGTCCATTCATCGACCTGAATACGCCGATGATGAAAATCAATCGAGTCATTCAGGAGGCGAATCCGCAGAGCACGCTGATCGGCCTTGACCGTGTCCATCCGAGGGAAGTCGGCCAATTGGTAATGGCGATTGTGATTCTAAAAGCACAGGGAGTGACACCTGTCGTCGCGGAAGTTTCTCTGGATGCGCGTGCGCAGGAGCATGTCATGACGAGGAATTGCACTATCTCGGAACAGCATGTCGATTCGGAACGCATCAATTTCACCTATCAGGCGAACGCGCTGCCCTTCCCGCTTCGGCCTGATCAGAAAGCGATAGCGGATTTCTATGATTTCCAATCGGATATGAATGGTGAAATCATTAGTATCGACAATCTGCCCGCAGGGAAATATAGGATTTGCATCGACGGCAAACCGCTGACGACGGCCTCTGCGCGGCAATTAGCGGACGGCATCAATTTGTCTTTGTTGCACACGCCGCAGGCCAGTCAGGCGAATGAAGTCCGCAAGATTTTGGAAAAGCGTCATTTGCTTGAGCAGAGACTGCGTATTCGCATGCTTCTGAAACAACAATTCTTTGCGGACAGAGATGATTTGACGTGGAAAGAAGAGAAGGCGATTCTTTTGGAAGCCTTGGGCAAACTCGGCACCGTCACTATATGGGATACATTCCGTGCAAAGTGCATCCGAGAATACATGAAAGTCGGTGCGCGGCACAAGGAACTCTGGAACAAAGTCGATGACATGACGGATGAAATCTATAAATTGAATAAGCCAATGTCTCATGTGATTGACATTCAACAAGCAAGGTGAACGAGCCTATTCAAGACAAAAGGTGCATATATGAAAAAGATTCACTATGATTGCGTGGGGACATGCTCCAACTGCTTCGATTTGACCATTGACGATGATGACCGCATTGCTTCAGCGGAGTTTACGGGTGGATGCAATGGCAATCTACAGGGCATCATGCGGCTGATTCAGGGCATGAAATGCGATGATGTCATTGCACGGCTTAGCGGTGTGAGTTGCAATGGTGGGCCGACTTCCTGTCCTGACCAACTGGCTAGAGCACTGAAAACACGCAAGGGGTAATGCTATTAGACGATAATAGCGTTGCAACAAACACTTGAAGAATTATATTGTGTTTGATTCTTTGTATCATTTCAGGATTATCAAAATAATCGACAGATTTCGGGTGAAAACGCCCTTTTAAGCATCTGAAATAGACAGTTTTCCCATGAAAGACATAACCAGCAGCATATTCACGTTTGAGGATTTGATACAGGGCAATTTCCTGTATGTGGACAAGACGGAGTATATCTGGCAGTTAGTCAGACCAGCCAAGGAGATGTACTTTCTTTCGCGCCCTCGCCGTTTCGGGAAGTCGCTGACCCTTTCCACGCTGAAGGCCGTCTTCGAGGGCAAGAAGGAACTCTTCAAGGGGCTTGCCATCTACGACAAACCATACGACTGGAAGACGCATCCGGTCATCCATCTGGACATGAACGGGTGGGATTTCAGAACGCTTGATTCAATGGAGGATAGTTTCAGACTGATTCTACTTGAACAGGCGAAATTCAACAAAGTCACCTTGAAGGAGCATACCGCCAACGCGATGTTCCATGAACTTATCAGTACCCTTCACGATACGAAGGGCGATGTGGTCATACTTCTTGACGAGTACGACAAGCCCATCTTGAACAATATCTCAAAGCCCGACTGCCACGATTTTCTGGCTGCGCTGAAAGTCTTCTATTCTGTGATAAAGGAGAAGAATGCCATGATACGCCTGGCGTTCATCACGGGCGTCAGCAAGTTCTGCCATGTCTCCCTTTTCTCCGACCTGAACAACCTGACGGACCTCACGATGGACGCGCGGTTTGCCACGATGCTCGGCTATACCCAGGAGGAGGTTGAGTCGAACTTCGGCGATCGCATCGCCGCACTGGCCGACGAACGCGGAATTGATGCGTTCAAGGAGGATATTAGGGAATGGTACAACGGTTACCGCTTCGAGGAAAGCGCCAGGACGGTCTACAATCCCGTCTCGCTGGCACAGTTTTTCAAGTCGGGCGGCAAGTTCGACAACTACTGGTTCCAGACAGGCACGCCGACCTTCCTTCTGGATTTGATTATGAAGTCCAAGTTTGATTTCTCGGTGTCGCTGGACAGGCCAGTCTCCAAGTCTTTTTTCGATGCGTTTGAGGTCACGGATTTGGATCCGATGGTGGATGCTTTTCCAGACAGGCTATCTGACCATCGACCGCGCGGAGCGACGGCAGGTCCCCTTCACAAAAAAGGTCATCACGGAATACTATCTGCATTTTCCGAATCTGGAGGTGGAAGAGTCCTTCAAAGACGCTCTGCTCACTTACTGCACCAATGTCAAGAAGCGGGATACTCAGGAACTGATGCTGAATCTGGTCACGGCGGTGGGAACAGGCGACGTCGATGGCTTTATGAAACTATTCCAGTCCATCTTCGCTGGAATCCCGTACATGATTCACGTGAAGGACGAGCATTACTATCAGACTGTCTTCTACGTTGTCTGCGACCTGCTGAAGTTGATGGTCCAGGCGGAAGTCTGCACTGGCGACGGACGCATCGACATGATGGTCGCGGCAGGAGAATGGATCTACGTCATTGAGTTTAAACTCAACAAGACAACGGAGGACGCGATGAGGCAGATTGAGAACAAAGAATATGCGCTGAAATACATCAAGGAAGGCAGACGCATCATGCTCGTCGGAGTCAACTTCGACTTCAACGCTGGCAACATCACAGGCTGGCTCAAGGAGGAATACAGCAAATGAACTCTTTGCGACCGTTTGTTATTGGACTGGATTTCATATCTAGGCAGAATTTGATATAAAGAAGGAAATGAGAACCATGACAACTTTGACCTTTGGCGATTATTCATTCGAAATGCATGCGGACGGCTGCTTTGACATTACAACTCCTGCAACTCGGCTGACAGGCATCCATGCGGAGGCGCGAGTCAACGACAATGTTTTCCGCCTTCCATTCGTCGCCAAAGACGTTTCAGATACGAAGGCATTGTTCGAAGCGGAGCGTGCGGAGGGACGTTTCATGCTGGCTGTCGATTTATCAAGAGACGGCATTCGCCTGAATCTTTCATGTGAACTTAAGGCATTTCCACGAGATATCGAATTATCGCCATTGGCCATGGAGACGCTTACCGTTGACCAACTCATCTGCCAGGGGCGCCGAATGGGCCGCTGCTTCATTCACTCGTTCCCAATGACACCAAGTGGAGGTCCTGCCATTGAGGATAACAGACTCCAGAACGACTTGATTTCACATTTCTATATCGGCGCACGCTTCGGCAGAAAATACCTGCTTTTCTCTACGCCGTTGCGCAACCGTCTTCACTGTGAATTCGGCGGCAAACTGGTCGCTACAGGAGTGACAAATTTCCGCGCATTTGCCGCGACATGCCATGAGGACAGTCTTAAATTCGAATCAGGCGAACTGACCATTGCCTCAGGCGACGATCCATTCAAGATGACATTCGACTGGTCTGACCGCAATGTGGAAGTCAAAAAGTACAATCCAGCCATATTCGCCCCAGGCTGGAATTCCTGGGATTACTACCGCTGGACAATCACTGAGGAGCAAGTGCTCGCCAATGCCGATTTCATTCGCCAAGACCCAGTTCTCTCTAAGCACATCCGCCGAATCATCCTTGATGACGGCTGGCAGTATTGCTACGGCGAATGGGAGCCAAACCACTTTTTCCCGCACGGCATGAAATATCTCGCTGATGAAATTACCAAGATGGGCTTTGAGCCTGGACTGTGGCTAGCGCCCGCCATCATCGAGCCTCATACACAAATTGCCCAACTTCATCCCGAATGGCTTGCCATGGGTGAATCGGGGCAGCCATGCTTCAGTTGGCAGTGCATGGGCAGGCACGCGGGCGTCATTGATCCGACTGTTCCAGAGGTGCAGGACCATATCAGAAAACTTTTCGACAAATACGCGGGCTACGGCTACAAGTACTTTAAACTCGATTTCCTCTTCGGTGCCATGCAGGCACGACAATACCATGACCGTACTATCCCGCACACGGACATCGTGCGGCTCATTGTCAAGTCGGCATCGGAGGGTGCCGCAGGACGGTCTCTCATCATGGGCTGCAATTATCCATTTGATTCAGGCAACTGCTATGTGGATGCGGTGCGCGTCGGCGGCGATATCCATGCGCGCTGGGAGAATGTCAAGCGCAACGCAGTCGCTGTCAGCGTGAACTTCTGGGGCACGGGGCGTCATTGGCTCTGCGACCCAGACTTCGCCCTCTGCCGCAGTTTTGATACATCGGACGACCCTGATATCAACACACTTGCGCCGACCGCCATGTTTGGAACGCTCGATGGACCGTATCTTCCCGAGGTTTCCGAATACCGTCAGGTCGATGCGCATCTGGCACAGATTGAGACCCTACTTTCGCTCGACATTGTTTCAGGCGGCGCGGTGAATCTCTCAGACCGCATGGATCGCCTGAACGCCAAAGGCGTTGAATTGGCTCGTCGGCTCGTGTCCGCAGTCCATGGCGAGCAGGGGCTGCCATTGGACCTGTACGAATGCGCCAGACCCGCCGTCTGGCT
>JAGCTA010000070.1 GCA_017963875.1 Victivallales bacterium
CCTGCGAACTTCCGCATTTTCCCTGCGAACTTCCGCATTTTCCCTGCGAACTTCCGCATTTTCCCTGCGAACTTCCGCATTTTCCATAGAAACTATACTATACTCTGTTGAAATAGGTTTTCCCATCGGTGAAACATTTGGGAAAGGTTGGGATATAAAGTCTTGAGGTTGTATAGTTTCTGCCTTCTGAGGTTGTATAATTTCGCTTCTGACTGGTGCAATATCTTTGGGAGAAGGTGCAATACCTCTGGGAACTGGTGCATTTTCTTCAGAATTCAGCAGTTTATCCGTTGGAACATAGTATGTGCCACGCGCTCTCCCTTTCTGGAGCGTCAGCCCCTGGTCTTTGAGTCCAGCGAGTTCCTTAGAAACTAGTTTTGGGGCACAACCAGTGAGTTGGCGATAGGCAACTGCATCAATTGCCCCTACTTCTCTTAGAAAAACAAGTGCAGTGCGTTGATTGTCGTTGAAATCATACTCTGCAAACTGCTTTAGCCATTCAATAGTTTCCTCATCAAAGAAGTGGCATAGGAGAAGTCGGATTGTAAAAGTCGCCGCATGGCGATCGGATTCCATTGTCGGACGTGACAGTCCAGCCGCTGTCATCTTCCTCCACATGCGGTCGATGCCACTACCTTTCGTTTCAGCAAGTTTCGTATCATGGCAGACGCGGGCGATTGTGCTATTGCGCAGAACACTTCCTTTTATGCCAAGCATATCGTCTGGTTTCAACGAACAGCCAGAATTGCATATTTCAATGCGGTTGTTATAGCGGATAATTTGTGTGAGTTGACCATGACGGTAGTCACGATGCATGAGCATGTTAACCAATGCTTCACGCATTACCTCCACAGGAAATGTCTCTATTTCAGGCTGAATTGAATCGCGATGGAAACGATGCCTTGTCGTGAGTTCTCCATAAATGATGCTAAGCAGTCTATCGACCATTAGAAAAATCGGTGCGTAAGTATCAATGCCATCGAAACCATCGGCGACAGCAGCCCAGTCATTGCTGAGAATACGAATGTAATCGACACGGGCAAGCGTACAGGCACGCTTGATAGCAAGTTCCTTTCCAAAAAGAAGAATACCAGCCATATTGAGTTCATTCGGATTGTCCTTGCATGTGCAACCAAGAGCAGTCAGCAATTCCTGTGTTTCATACTCGAGTTCAACAGCATCTGGATCCACCTTTTTTCTCATCTCACGATAACGCTGTACAGCCCTCTCGTCAACATCGGAGATAGAAGAATACCTGACAGGAGTTTCATCGTACTTGTTTTCGGGATCTTCGTAGAAACACCATAGGTCGTCATCCGTCGCCACAAGGTCGGCACTTCCTATGCGACGATACGCGCCTTTTGGCAAACCGTCGTTCTTAAAATACAACGGCTTTCTAGATGGCGGAAGTTCGTCAACCACAATCTTAAGGACGGTTTTGTCTAAAACTTTCTCCACTTTGACCACTGGGTAGACAGCAATGTTGAAGACGCTTTTGCACTGAGTCGCGAAATCCAATTGTGCCTTGTCTGGATTGTCCACGCCTTCCACATAATAGCGTTCTCCTGATGTCTCTTTGTTTTCGGCGATTCCAAGCAGGATTACACCACCGCCAAGCCCTGGTTCATTGGACAAGGAACATACAGTCTCAAGAATCGACTTGGACGAATCAGTGGAAAAAGCCTTGGCTTCAATGATATCACTTTCGTCAAGTTCGTTCAGACGGTTGAAAAGTTCTTCGGCTGAATTTTCTTCAATTTGCATTTCTGATTATCTTACACGTATGCCCTGTACCACCGCCCTTTGACGGTGGCACAGGAGCATGCCTATTATTTCACCAATTCAAGTTCGGTGAAATTTGCGATGCTGTGGGGCGCCATGTCGTTCCAGTAGCCGACGGTCGTCGTCTTGTCGTCATTGGAATAATAGCGCATGAAGGAAAGGCTTTGTTTTTGCGGCTTGCCTGCATAGCCGAGCGTCTCGTAGGGGATTGTCACCATCATGCTCCATGAGTCGCCGCGCTTGTCAAGTTTGACGTCGAAATTGCCGTCCCACTTCTTGTCATCCATGCATCCATCGTAGATGTTTCCATTGGGAGTGATGACCATCTGGTAGTACACCAGTTTTCCATCCTTGAGGCCTGTGAAGAACATCTCGGCCTTTTCGCCGCCGCACCAGGTATCACGCTTCTGTCCTGCGGCCTTGAGATTCTTCTGAAGCATTGGCAAATTCGGGTTGTCGCAGAGGAAGCCGACATAGAAGTTCTTGTCGTCGTGCAGGATGCGGACTTCCGTCTTCACATTCAACTTTGTGCCGTTCTGGTTGAGGAACTTGTCGGTTTTTACTGTCCGCGCCCAGTCGCCACTGGCGAACTGCGGATCGAACGCGGGGGCCTTGGTCACATAGAGTGACTTCATCTTGTCGTATGAAGGAACTGTCGTCGCGGCATCGAATACTTTGATGATGCGTTCGATGTTCTTCTTACCGTTCGGCTTGTCGCATTTGGCAATGGCGGCTGTTAAAGCGGCGCGGCATGGTTCTTTCAAGCCAGGGTTGACAACGTGCATGAGCCAGTTCCCGCGCGGCTTGTCGCTCCAGACGGACTTGCCAGGCAGTTTGAACCAACTTTCCTCAATCAGCGAATAGAATTTGGCGACATCTGCTGCGGCTGCACCGTAGTAACGATCCAGGAACAACTTGCGCAAATCAGCGGTATTGACGTTCGGGTCCCACGGCGTGTTCGCCATCACCCAGAAGTACATGCAGTTGATGTCCCACGACTGGATGTTCTCCTCCTTCTGGTTGTGTCCGCCGAGTTCGCCGTCTGGGCGCATTTCCGAATAGGTGCGCGTGACTCCGCGCGAGTTGGCATAACGCCAATCGGCGGTGGCGACGACGTCCATCGGGCGCGGGAACGCAGCGCAGAGGCCGTAGTATTCGCGCCAAGTCACGTTCGGCGTGATCTTCAGCCAGCCGTCAAGTTTCGCAAATGAGAGCGCGTTTTCAGGCGCGAGGATATCGTGTTTCGAGTTCTTGTAGATCGGGCAGAAGGAAAGGCTGATGTTGTCTTCCACAGGGCATTTCGGCGGGATTTCCGTGAAGAAATAGGCGAACGAAAGCACGTTCTTGTGGTAGTTTTCCTTGATGTGCTTTGCGATGGGATTGAGCCAGAGGAAGAACTGTGTCGAACGGAAGGCGATATCGTCAGGCGTGACAACGGTGCCGTCGGCGAGCGTGATCGGCTTCATGCAGTCGGGGCACTCGCAGAGATTGTAGTTGTCCTCGATCATGATGCGGTATGTGTCGTAGTTCGGATTCTTCTTGTACTGTGCGTCGATTTCCGAGATGAAGACCTTCTGCAACTCCTTGTTGGTGAAGCAGAGTTGGCAACCGCCGTGGGATTCGCTGTGGCGGACACGTTTGCCCTCGATCAGGGGATAGTATTCAGGATGCGTCGCGTAGTATTTACTTTCCTTGATATACAGCCCGCAAAGATTGTGGCCGCCGCCGAACTCAAGGATGGGGTCGAACTTGACGCGCTCCTTCTGGTAGGCCATGCTTCCTGCGCTCCAGTTCTGCGAATTGCGGACCTGCCAGACTTCGTTCGGTCCCATGCGCCCCGAACCCATCTGCCAGCCGCGAAGAATATAGACTGGAATATCGCGGTAGTTGAACTGCGTCAATGCAAGGTTCGGATCATTGCTGTAACTTGTGCCGAGTTCCTCGCTTGGACGAGCCCAGATGATATCCGTGTTCTTAAACAACAGACGGAAGACGCCGTTCAGCACACCTTTGGGACGACCGCCGAGAATCACCAGTTTGTCAATGCCTGGACGGACCGCATAGCCATCGGTGTCACCAATCGCAGCAAGATCGCCAGCATAGCCATCTGGCTTGACGGCAAGAATGATGCTCGGCCCAAGTTTTGAATCCGCGGATGCCACGATGGGCAACTCCGCGCCTGAAATCGCCTTGACCCACTTCTGCAATTCCTCGCCAGCGTACTTCACAGCAGGGTGCGCGTCTGCAGCAACGACAATCTGCGCCGCTGGTTTTCCGTCAATCGCAAGTTGGAATTTCAATGGTTCGTTTGCGAGGCAAAGAAGCCCCATCAGACACAGCATGCACAATAATTTTTTCATGTTGTTCGTACCCTTTTTTGTTTACTTGACAATAATTAAAAGGAATGAATCCTTTGGAAGAACAGCAGGCAACGCGACTTCTTCGTATGTATGCGTCTCATCGACGATTTTGCATGAAACGACCTTCTTGCCGCCGAAGTCAAACGACAATGGAACCTCCTTGCCTGTGATGTTTGCGACATATACAGCGCCGTCGCGCGGACCTTTTGCCGCCGTTACCCAGACGTCTTCGGGTGCCCCAGAAGTAGCCACCGCGTTCTTTCGCTTATACAACTCATTGAACGCGAACAGCGTATAGTATGCGGGGCGTGGCTGATACGTCACAGGGTGGAACAGCGGGCTGTAGCGTCCCATGCCGCAACGTGCGTCATAGATTTCAGAGTCGTCGATGACGCCAGAGTTCTGCATGCCTGCAAGCATGGCGGCAATGTATGCCGCCTGCTGGACGGAGCCTGTTTCGCCCGTGCTAGGCAGCCACTCGTTCAGGGACAATTCCGTATCCTTGAAACCAGCGTCATCCAGCGTCTTGCGTACGAACGCGATATGCTTTACGCCACCCCTCACGTCGTCGTAACAGTGGAAGGAGAAGAAATCAAGCGGGCATTTGTTGGCCTTGACATATTCGACGAATTGCAGGAAAGCCGTATTGAGGAATTCATAGCGCACCCACACCCGAGGATTAACGGTCTTTTTATCCCTGGTCATTGCATAGAATCCGCAACTGGCATAACCGCCGATTTTCAAATGCGGGAAGAGGCCCTTGAGATACTTCGAGGCAGTATTGTACAGTTCAAGGTACTGTTCGAACGTGCCGCGCCACATGTGGTTCACCATCGGGTCTGGATCGTTCTCAGGCTCGTTCCAGATTTCCCAATGGCTGATATTCATCTTGTAGCCATTGCCCCAGCCTTCGGTATAGTGGCGGATGATTCCCTCGCAGATTCGCGCCCACTGGAGATTGTCCTTGGGTGGGAAGATGCGGTAGGCCTTGATGTCGCATTTGTTCTCAATCGTCACGCCCAGACGGTAATACGGCTCAACTCCGTTCTCGACAAGCGCCTCCATGAGTTTGTCCGTAAAGGCGAAGTCATAATTTGCTGGATCGTAGGGATTGGCGTCAAAATCACGAAAGACATTCGGAATATCGACATAGAGGTTCTTGCCGAATGCCCCGCCCGTATCATGGAGACGCGCGAATGGCACGCCTGCTTCTTTAAGATAATGGAACATACTGAAATCGCTCCAGCCGAGTATCGGCCCTTGCCCTGCTCCATGAAGGGGCTTGATCTTACCGATTTTCTTGCTGAAATCAACGCTGACGACTGGCGTCGCCGCTTTCTGCTTTTTCATTGATTGCCTCCGTTGTTTTCTAACCACTAATCACTAGTCACTAACCACTAGCCACTTGTCCTGTTCCACGCGCGAGCGCAGGGCAAAGCCACCGCCCTCCACCACTAGCCACTTGTCCTGTGCCACGCGCGAAGCGCGGGGTAAGTTCAAATGCTCCTGCTTTCCGCCACGGCTCCCGTATCCATGACAATACCTGCCGCAAGGCGTTGCCGCAACGCCTCATACAGTAGCAGCGTCGTCGCCGTCGCGACGTTTAGGGAATCCGCCTCGCCCATCATCGGCAACCGAACCTGAATATCAGCCTCGCTCATCCAGAGTTCAGAAAGCCCGAACTGCTCCGCCCCGACGACGATCGCCAGTGGCTGTGTCATATCGACATCCGTATAGAGATTGGGCGTGTGAGGCGTCGCCGCAAGAATATGTATGCCCTTGTCCTTGAGCCATTTCAAAGTCTCAAGACTGCTCGCCTCTGCGATATTCAATGTAAATAAGTTCCCCGTGCTCGCACGAACGACATTTGGATTGTACAAATCTGTTTTGGGGTCGCAGACAATCAGCCCGTCCACGCCAGCCGCATCCGATGACCGCATCATCGTTCCAAGATTACCAGGTTTTTCAATCTGTTCGGCGACGAGATAGAATGCCGCCTTCGTTGGCTGAGGTAATTCATTTAATCCATGATGAATCTGCGGACCGACTCCCAAAAGCCCCTCAGGACGATCTCGATATGCCATTTTGATGAATGCCGCCTCTCCCACCTGGTAAAGTGCGGCCCCCTTCTGACAGACCTCCGCGATAAGCCGTCCCTCGTTTTCC
>JAGCTA010000071.1 GCA_017963875.1 Victivallales bacterium
CGCCTCAGGCGTCTTGATGTTGCCAGGCGCGCAGTCCAGCATGATGTTGTACCCTTCGGAGTTGTAGTAGGTGCCCAACTGCGAAAGCTCATCCATCGGCATCGGGAAATACTCCTTCAGCGCGGGCCACTTGAGCTGCTCGCCATTTTTGAGGACAGAATGCAGCGGAAGATAGTCGTCGTGCGTGCAGCCGCACAGGCAGTCGGGAGCGACGGCGCGTCCGTCCATGTTGACGCACGGCAGTATGACAAGACGGTAATGCGAGCAGAGTTCCACCAGATGCGGGTTTTCCTTACCCCGCAGGTCCTTGCCCGTCTCCAATAGGGAAATCAGGTTCAGCAGCGTCACAATCCCCTCGCACTCCTCGGAGTGAATGCCCGCCACCGCCATAATTACCTGTGGGTCATTGTTCGCATATACACTCGGATTCGGCGAACCCGTTGCGCTCGGCCAGTTGACCTTGCGATGCGGCGAGGTTTTACCATAGCTGACGGCAAAGACGGGGAAGTCGCCTGGCGTGCGAGTGATGATCTCCAACTTGCCCTTCTTGACCTTCTTCATCTCTTCAACCAACTCCTCAATACGCACACGCCACCAGGACGGACGCGGCTGCGCATGGTTGATGGTGCGCGTCACAAACTTGTCCCTGTACTTCGATTCAAATCTCATTTCTTCCATTGAAATCTCCTGTTGAATTAATATATGAAATAAGCTAAATTAGAATCCAGTTGAACTCCTCTTCAGTTCAAACCACCTTCTCGGCCTTGGCATCGAGCAACTGGCGCGTCTGGCGGTCGAAGCTGAGGCCGATCAGCCAGACAGGCACCCCCTTGGCGCGGTAGGGTGCATCGTAGCCCTTCCGCCGCACCTGCTCCAGCGCGGCCTCCACGGGTTCGTTCACCTTCAGCTCAAAGATGGTGATGCCGCAGGGGTGCTCGGCGACAATGTCCGCCTGGCCGTTCGCCTGACGCTCCTCCGTACGGCACTCAATGGCTTGCGACCACAGCAACGTCAGCAACACCCGCTCGAAGGAATACTCCTGGATGTTCCCCTCCATCGGCCCGTAGGGCATCGCCGCATAGAGGGACTTGAGCCCCATGAAAAAGGCATCCCAGTTCGCATCAAACATTTTGTCGGAAAGTTGAGAGACCCAGGTACTGTCTTGATTCGCGATCACGGATGTTGTCAGCGTGGCTAAATACTGCCGCACCTCGACATCGGGTACGCCCAAGGTATAGCTCTGACGGCGAAAATCATAGTCTTTAATGGTCAAGTAGCCCGTTTGGAAGAGCATGGGTACCGTGCGCAGTGCACGGATGTCCGACACATCGAAGTCACGTTCACGCACGTTCTGCACACTATCCATATCGACGCCAAGAAAATCCTGCCTCTTGAGGAAGTTCATCAGCATGGAAGCCTTGCCCGTCGAAGACCAAATCGAACTAAAAACTGGCTCCTGCAAAGAGAGGTTCATCCCTATCGAAACTGGATTGTAAACCGTTTCCTTGTTGAACTTGCCAAAGCGGTATCCGTTAAACCAGCGCTTGAGTTCAGCACGGTACTCCTCGTATGAAAGCCCCATCCTCTGTGCGTGGGCACGTGTATGTTCGCTGAAAAATCTGTCCAGTTCCTCCTCCGTGTAGCCGAGCATCGTCGCATAGTCGTCCTCAAACGAAAGGTCCACCAGGTTCGAGAAGGCGGAAAAGACCGACATCTTTGTGAACTTCGAAACGCCCGTAATCATCAGGAAGCGTATCTTCTCCACACGGTCCTTCATCTGGTGATAGAAATCCGCAAGGCATTCGCGCACCTTCTCCGCCTCGTCGGGCTTTGCAAGCAACTGAGCCACGGGATCGTCGTATTCATCGATAAGAATGACCACGCCCTTGCTGTCATTGCCTTTCGGCAGCTCATCGATGGCCATTCCAAAATTGCCAGCAGGGGTCTCTTTTTCATCGTAGGTCCCGCCTGCCGCGTTTATGCTTCGCCGAACAGTCAACTGGAAATTGCGCCGAAACTCCTCGAAGGAAATCGACGAGGCAGCAAAGCCCATGTTGAAGTAGAGCACGGGGTACTTCTCCCACTTCCAGTCCGTCCGCGAGATGTCTAGATCATCGAAAAGCTCGCGACGCCCCTCGAAGATAGCCTGCAGCGTGCTAATCATCATTGACTTGCCAAAGCGCCGAGGACGTGCAAGAAAGAAGCGACGTGCGTCAAGACGGGTAATCAGCCTGTGAAAATAGGCCGTCTTATCCACGTAAACACAGTGTTTCTGCCGCAACTCGGGGAAGGAGTTTGTGTCTATGGCAATCGGTTGAAGCATCGTCGTTTCTATTCTCTCAATCCATTCAGCGTATCGTATGAGGTACTTGTATTTCCATCTTGAAACAATATAGTATGGAAATATGAAACAGTCAAGCGGGGGAAAACATATTATGAGGAAAAAAACACACATTGGGAAATCACACAGCGATTGCTACTTGGATTGTGGCCTTGGTAATAGTATCCGTCAACAAATCTGAAGCTGAGATATTGGCAATTTTCAATTTCTTGTGTAAAGTAAAGAAGGAGGAGAAATAATTGAGGTAGTTTTTTGAAAAGAATTACCTCTCTAGTGAATAGCTGTTTGTTGACCCATTTTTGATTTTTCCCCCGATAGAAGCTACATGATAGAGATAGACGGCAACCAGTTTCCGAAAATGCAGCGGCGCGTACTGACCAACCTTCAGGCTGAG
>JAGCTA010000539.1 GCA_017963875.1 Victivallales bacterium
ATAATTAAAGAAGATGAATATTATGTCGATGATGAAGAGTATGACATTGGGTATTTCATGGACACTGCTTCTGAAAAACTTCTGCAAGCACTGATCTCAGGTGAAAACACATTCAGTGAAGAGTGGTATGAATTGTTTCCAGACTGTTTCAATATAGACGTCCCAGTTTCAGAAGATGAATATCAGGAAGGCGAGATGTTCGAATGGGACTGGTCTTAGTCCCAATACGATTATTCAAACAGTCTGACGATGAAGTTTTGCTCGGAAGCAAAGCCGATGATTTGCCTCAACTCCTTTGGAGAAGTGTTCCGTTTGCAAATCGAAAGATTTGGAATGGCATAGACTTTAAAACAGGGGATGATTTCTATATATGCCTTGCAAATCCAGATGAAACACAAGTTTTATCAACGGAGCAATGGAAGCTGCCTTTGATACTCATATCAAATCCTGAACTATTCAGGAACAATGCCATCCATAAACGTTTCCTTTCGCTCTTGAAAATTGACAGATTCGGCAAATATCAGGATGATTGGCAAAGCCGAATCATCTAAAGAATGATTGGATTATGGTCACAGTTCATCATGTGGAATTCCTCAAGATCCATGCAGCTGAGATCTGGAACATGACCACCCGTTTTTGTGGTTCCATCGACCTCGAGATATACCTCATAGATGTCAATGAATGAGATATTCTCGTTGGTGCGGAAGATTTTTTGCGCCATGAGAATTTCATCGCCATTTCCAAACCAAATCCGTTGGCGAGAAGATATCTGAAGCTGCCACATGTGTGCAATCTAGTTTCGTATGGAACCAACGTCGTCGCATGCTGATTCCAGCTTTATATGGTGGCAGACAAGAGGATAATTGTCGAATAGGGTGTATATTAGCGAAAACTTCTGGTAACTGATACCCAACTTTGCACCAAGAGGCATCATGGACATTAAACGCGATTTCCATTTGAGCGAGTTGATAGAGCCGAAGAACGACGGCTTTGTCAAATTCGTTATGAGGATACGCCGCTAAGGTAGAACTATGAACTGCAAGTTTGCCATACCTATTACGACTTCTTCCCAAACATTGAAGCCTGAACGTCTAGTCGAGGATTTGCATCTGGCCAAGGCAAGCCGAGTCTGGCTTGCCACGCCTGTATATTTTGACAAGGAAAACCGTGCGAAGCAATTTGACAAATGGGGAAAGCACATAAAATTTGCCAAGGAGAACGGCCTTGAGGTCGGAGTATGGCTACTTGCGTTGCAAGTTCATGGTGTACATAACTTTACACACATACACAGTTTCAATGGAACAAGCGCGGCGGAATGCTGTCCATTGGATGCTGACTTCCGGGTGTTCATGCAGCAGGCCATCATGGAGATCGCGGCCCTCGGTCCGGATTTGATATTGTTTGACGATGACTTGTCCTTCTATCACCAGGGCACGGGCTGCATCTGCCATCATCATCTGGAGCGTGCATCAAAGGCTTTGGGCGAGACAATTGCAGAGGACGGCCTTTTCCAGCGCGCGTTCGGAGGGAAGCCCAACAAATTGCGCGACGTGCTGATCAAGACATGGGGGGACAGTCTCAGAGAGCACGCGGCAGCGATGCGCCAGGCACTTGACTGCGTCAATCCAGACATCCGTCTTGGATTCTGCGCCTGCTTGAACTCGTATGACGCCGATGGCACGACGGCATCCGAAATGGCGGCGCTTCTCGCGGGCAAGACACGTCCATTGCTTCGCCAGATAGGAGCACCTTATTGGGCTGCAAGCTGGCCTGACAGACAGCATCTTGAGGAAATTGTAGAGTACGAACGCTGGCAGCAGTCCGTGAACGCAGGAAAGAACATTGAAATCTGGGCGGAAGGGGATGTCTATCCACGTCCTCGCTACAAGACGCCCGCCTCATATCTGGAAATCTTCAGCACCGCCCTGCTGGCATCGGGCGGATTAGAGGGGATTCAGAAGTATATGCTGGACTATACGGCGTCCGCCGACTATGAGCGTGGATATCTTGAACGCCACGTCAGGAACCTGCCCGTCTATGAATTGATTGACAGGTGGTTCAAGGACGGCGAAGCGCAAGGAATTCGCGTTTATTTCAGCCAGAGCAGACTCAAGGACACGGATTTTACGGGACTGCCGGTTGAGCCGCGTCTAATAAACAGCAAGGCGAGCTATTCGCAGGCGGCCGATGCACTGTCATGCAACTCCATTCCAACGGTTTATTCGGGATCGGGCAATGTGGGCGTCGCCTTCTGGGAAAATGCCCGCCATTTGCCGGACGAAGCTTTTTCGAGACCGTTGATTCTCGACATCGCCGCCGCAAAGATTCTTTCGGAAAATGACATGGATGTCGGCATATACGACTTCGGGCAGTATTTTGCGCCAAAGACTTTGGTTTTTCCAGATGAAGAAAGAGTGTCGCTGTTGAACATGCAGGATTCTTCTTTGAAACTCTCTCTTTCCGACAAGGCGAAAGTGTCATGTACATTTGAGAACGGCGTTCCTGCCTGTTTCGCATATACGAATGACGCAGGATGTAGTTTTCTTGTGTTCAATTTCCATTCGGGCTTGTGTGTCAGGGAGTTCTGGAGAAACTACAGGTTCCCGAAGATGATTGTGGAGTTCTGCGCCATTAACAATGCGCCGCTGCCTGTCTATGCGAGCGGCTGTCCAGATCTCTATCTGCTCTGCAAGGACGACAGCCAATACAGAAGCATCGGAATGTGGAACTGCTTCGCCGATAAGGCGGATGATGTCTTTTTGCAACTGGACAGGAGCGTTTCTGAAATAGAAAGCCTCGGCTGCGACGCACATATTGCCGGCGATAGCATAATTCACGTAAGGCACATTGCGGCATATAGTTATGGTTTTATCAAGGCAAGATTTTAGAAAACTCCTTACGCACGGATTGATTTATATGGCGGTGCCATAATCCATCCTCAAGCATGATGGTCTGAATATCTGTGCCATTGAGTCCATTACCCCATCACCGACTGACTGGATTAGCCAGCATCAGCGAGAAATACATGGGCATTGTGTCAGCGTATATCGACAAATATCCAGCAGGGCATTGTTTCGAGACTCCCAATCTTCATGTCCTTAATGACGCCTTTCAGGAACATGGTTTTCGTGCGTGTTTCATGGCTGAATATTTCCTGCCAGACATGCAATCCTTGAAAGTTTTACCGTGCGACTATGAAACAAGAATCCTGGAGGTTGCGGATTTTGGCAGCTTGTACTCAAAAGAATGGAGTCATGCACTTTGCGAAGATAGAAAGGATCTTGACGTGCTGGGCATCGGGGCGTATGACGAAGGCAGGCTCGTCGGTCTCGCTACCTGTTCCGCCGACTGCGATTCGATGTGGCAGATAGGCGTTGTTGGATGAAATCCATGAAAACATCAATCTCAGGCTGTCAAAGACGATTGTCGTATTTTTCATCCATGACGGCATCTTATGCATTTACCCAGGAGACGGTTCTTCTAACAATCTCGGCTCGGACTTTCGGCGCCAAAGCCACGAACTTTGCACTGTAACCGGAAACACGTACAATCAGGTCCGGATATTTTTCAGGCTCTTTTTCCGCAGCCAGAAGGAGCTCTTTGTCGGCCACCGTGATCTGAGCTTGAATCCCCCCTTTTTTGAAATAGGTTTCCAGCAGAACAGCGGCTTTTTTCCTTCCTTCTTCCGAATCCAACATGGAGGATGGCAGCATCAAATTGATAATAGTGGAAGTGCAGGTCCGGTCGAATGGAATTCTGCAGATGGAATTCAGCAGCGCAGTCGGCCCGTTTCGGTCCATGGACGCCCACGGAGAAAGGCCCGATGCAAAAGGCTCTCCGTTTCTTCTTCCGTCTGGGGTGGCGAAGGTTTTTTCCGCCAGCTCTACGTGCGCGTTTTCATATCCGCCGAGAGTCCCCATATTATAGTGTCCTCCCCGCAATGGCGGTTCCGAATCGAAATCTTCCGCTGCTTCCCGAAAGAGTTCCGCGGCTAATGAATCGACCTCGTCATTGTCATTCCCAAAGTGCGGAATTCTGGATTTGATTTCTGCCAGCAACAGTTCCGCGCCTTGCCAGTCCGCTTTCAGAATCTCGGATAATTCCGCCAAAGTGAGCCGATTCTGTTCATAGACGAGGAGCTTGACCACATACATGGAATCTGCCAGATTGGTAAATCCGTTGACATCATAATTGCAGCCGGTGTAACGCGCTCCTCCGCTGTGAATAGGAAGGGCGCGATCAATACAGTCAGCAGTGTAGAGGGAGAGGTTCAGCATATAACCGGTCTCCTCTCTCAATCGATCGGTCTGATCTGTTATGCGGTGCAGATACTGAAAGAAATCCTGCTGGAGTTTCCGATATGCCTTCCGGAAGTCCTGGAAAGATTTCAGATTTTCCAAGGCGGGAATCGTCAACCCAGGCAGCTGGATTTGTCCGAATAACAGGTTCAGAAGAATCGGCAGATTGAAATGACCTTGAAGCGCTCCCATCTGGGATTGTCCCGGAATCATGACTTCGTTGCATCCGGAAGGCGAATAGGTACAGGCATCCGATTCCGGAATTCCGGCCCGTCCCAGGGCCGGAATGAAGACCTCGTCGTTTGAAAAGTCTGTATTCCCCCTGCTTTCCTTCAACAGTTCCACCCCGCGCAGCAGGAAGTCTTCCGGCAGAGTTGCCGCCCAACGCAACGCAATTTGGGGTCGCAGCATTTTCAGAGAAGCCTGAGCCGTCATGCAGAGTTCTGTGCAAAGTCCGCAGACGGAAGAATGGTCCGCACGGCATCCGCCGAGCGCCATATGGCACGCTCCGCTTCTTTTATGCAAAGGACCGAGGGTTTCGAAGAATTTGATATAGGCGGCGCAGATATAATCAAACACGTCTTCAACCGACAGTTCCCCCGCTTGAAGATCCTGCTGGACGAAATCTTCCAAATACCGATCCAGACATCCGGGAGAATCGGGGATTTCCTGATAGACCGTCTGATGAATCATCATGGCTTCCCGGAAAGTTCTGGCGGGACCTCTGGAAAGATTCCGAAATGCTTCCGATAATTTCAGAATTTCCGGTTTCCTGTCTTCGTTTCCCGCCGAGGAGGCTTTCTCCGAGAGGTATTCGGCCATTCTCGAATAATAAATCAGAATTCCCTCGCATCGCAGCTGCAAATACTGCAGAAAATCACGTTTTTGGGGATCCTTTTCATCCGAGAGTTTTTGACTGATTCTTTTCAATCGGGCAGGAAATCCCTCGTGAATGATCTGGTCGTAACCGGGAACGGCATGATTTCCGCCCAGGCGGAAAAGACCAGGAAGTTCCTTCCATGGACTTGGAATGTCGGGCAGGGGTTTTATCGTATCGGGAATTTCATTCAGTTCCCGAATTGCATCCTCCCATCCCGGAATAGGGGTTTTCAGATCCACTCCCGGAATGATGTCGTATTCCGAAAACTTAAGACTGCAGTGAGTATAAAAGTATTTCCAGACTTTTCCGAGCGGGGTGAATTTCCCTCTCGGAAGGCGTTTTTGCAAAATCTTGGGGTAGCAGTATTCTTCAGGAGAAGCATATGCTTTTTGACGAAGAAGCAGAACCCGTTCCGACAGCGTTTTTTCCGTAATGGGATTCATAATCTTTCACCTTCTGTTTTTTCTATCCATTTCGACCGCGAGTATGCGCATTATCACCAGGGACTAAACCGCCCCAGGAAATCCCGAATCCTGCAACGCCCTCCGTTGCAGATTAAAATACATACGTTTACTTTTTTTCAATCCGAGTCAATCACATCAGACATAAATTTAGTCGTTTACGGCATCGCATTTCTCTCTTCATGACTTGAAAAATGGAACTAAGTCATTATAGAATCTACCCGGAAGGTCAACAGATGCAGTGCCAAACGCTCCACCCCCATTCGGCGAGTTTGAAACGGAATTTGCCG
>JAGCTA010000540.1 GCA_017963875.1 Victivallales bacterium
ATGAATTCCGCCGTTGAAGCCATTGTTGACCTTGTCTCTCCTGGCTGGAATGAACTGGCGAAACGTGCAAAGGACATTGGCAGCGCCGCTGTTTTCTGCATGCTTGTGCTGTTCTGGGGCAGTTGGCTGTTTATTATTTTGAAGATGTTTGTGTGGACGAACTGATGGGCAATTCCTTTGTAAATTCAAATGTTCTTTTTTCAAATCGCGATTTGCGGCGATTGATTGTGCCATTGGCGATTGAGCAGTTGCTATGGCTGTCAGTCGGTCTGGCGGACACGATGATGGTGTCTTCCATCGGAGAGGCTTCAATATCGGGTGTTTCGCTGATTAATATGTTGAATTCGTTCATGTTCTACATATTCGCGGGCATTGGCACAGGTGGTGCCGTGGTGGCGTCGCAATTCCTTGGGGCTGAGCAAGATGACAAGGCTAGAAATAGCGCAAAACAGCAATTGATGGTGACGCTTGTTATTGGTTTCGCAATTCTTATGTATTGTGAAATAAGTTGCGACTGGACCATACGGCTGATATATGGCGAACTTCCGCCCGATGTGATGAAGGCCGCGCACACGTATTTTCAGATTACGGCATTTTCGTTTCCCATGATGTCGATTTACAATAGTTGTGCGGCGTTGTTGCGTTCACAGAGCAAATCCATGTATTCGCTGTACAGTTGTGCCTTGAGCAATGTCATCAATATCGTTGGAAATTCATTGTTCATTTTTGTCTTGAAGTACGGTGTAGCGGGGGCTGCATGGGCGACGGTGATGGCGCGTGGCATCTCGATGCTGTTCATGGTATTCCTGTTGACAAAACGCCAGAACAGGATTTATCTGTCATTCAGGGAGCGTTGGAAAGTGGACTGGGGAGTCATAAGAAGAATCCTTCATATTGGAATTCCCAGCGGGGTTGAGAGCAGCGTGTTTACGTTGGGGCGGCTTTTGGTGACGGGCGTGATTGCCGCGTTCGGAACATCGCAACTTGCGGCGAACTCTGTGGCGAACACAATGGATTATCTGTCATGCATGGCTGGAAATGCCTTCAGTCTTGGCATTATCACAGTAGTCGGGCAGGCTGTCGGGCGTGCAGATGTGGATCTGGTTCGATTCTATATTTGGAAGATGATGAAATGTGCTTGTCTTTTCCATTTTCTATGGGGACTTATCGTATTTGCAGTAACGCCGCTGTGCATGAGTTTATACACACTGACAGACGAGACGCGTCATCTGGCGTTGATTCTGATAGCAATCCACAACGGACTTGGACTCGTCCTGTGGCCATGGTCGTTTGTTTTCCCGAACGCCTTGCGTTCCACAAATGATGTTCGTTTCATCATGTTCTGGTCAATCGCCTCGATGTTCGTGGTGCGTGTCGGCATGAGTTACATTTTCGGCGGCATCCATTTTCTCGCTTTAGGCGCGATTGGCGTATGGATGGCGATGGTGTTAGACTGGCTGACTCGAATTACAGGTTTTCTATGGCGGTACCATAGCGGTGCTTGGCGCAAACTGATGTTTGAAAAATAGCCATTGGCAGAAGCCTGCGGCGTCATTGCAAATGACAGGTTGATTTGTTTCGTTATAGACAGGATACAGTCATTTTGAGATAATTCATAAGGATTCAGACGATGAGCGATGTGACAATTGTTGAATTGCCGAAATTATATGAGAACATGGATGAGGCGACCATTGGACCGTGGCAAGTCCAACTTGGACAGAGGGTGGCGGCTGGAGATGTTCTTGTTGAACTCATTACTGACAAAACAGTCGTGGAATTCGAGGCCCCCGTCGCAGGAGTCGTCTTGAAAATCTATGGCATTGAAAAAAGCACAGTGCCTCATGGCTATGCGCTTTGCGCCATTGGGGAGGATGGGGCGAGCGCGCCTGATTTGAGTGCTGAGAACGAGGCGAAAGTCGCGGCGCATCTTCGTGCCAATGCGGTGGAGGGTGCCATAGACGTGACTAGTTTGATGGGGACGGCTTCCAGTAGCGCTGAAAGCAAACCTTCATATCGTGCGGCACCAGCCGCAAAGGCGTTTGCACGTGCACAGAATGTGGATTTGGCTGCAGTGGCGGCTTTCTGCGGTCGTGACATGATTCACAGAAAGGATGTCGAGGATTATCTTGCATCGAAATAAGACGCATCGCCTGCCGTCGAATCCGTAGCCACGTCCAGTGCGCCTGCCGTTGTTCAGGCTACTGCGCCTGAATCCGCCGTTGAATTGAATCCATCGGTTCGCGTGGCGCTTGTGACTGGTGCCACGGGAGGCATCGGGCAGGCGATTGTCCGACGGCTGGCGGCAGAGGGCATTGCCGTGGCAATCCACTATCACAACGATGGCAATGCCGCTGAGGCGTTATGCTCGGAGATAAGGGGGAATGGTGGTGTGGCAGAAAAATTCCTGGCCGATTTGGGTGCGCCTGGAGCCAGCCAGGCTTTGGCGACGGCTGTCGAGCAAAAGTTCGGTCGAATTGATATTCTCGTTAACAACGCAGGATGCCTTGCCGACGGCATGGTGGCGTTTACTTCAGACGAACAATGGTTCAAGGTGTTGAATCTGTGCTTGACAGTGCCTTTTGAACTGATTCGCGCGTGCAGCATGGGCATGGCACACCGACGGTGGGGGCGAATCGTCAATATGTCCTCCGACGCAGGGCGCATGGGAAGCGCAAACAGAAGCAATTATTCTTCCGCAAAGGAAGGATTGTGCGGGTTGACTCGTTCGGTCGCGCTGGAACTTGCAGGCATGGGGGTACGCGTTAACGCCGTCAGTCCAGGCTTTATTGACAGCCCGATGACGGCTGTGATTCCAGAGACTCGGCGACGCGAAATTGTCAAAAGCATCCCTGTCCATCGCCTTGGAAAGCCGCAGGATGTGGCGGAAGTCGTCGCGTTTCTCTGTTCAGACAAGGCGGACTACATTACAGGACAGGTAATTTCAGTCAATGGCGGACTGTGTATGTGATAAAATTGGATTGTGACAACTATGGCATATAAAATCATCGGAATGGGGTTGGTTTCCGCCATGGGCGGAAGCGTTGACGAGGTTTTCAAGGCGATGTGCGGCGGCGGCGATGCTTTCCGTGAATTGACGCGTTTTGATTCGACTCCTTACGCACAACGCCACGGAGGGCAACTCGACGATGCTCTTGAGGATGAATTGCGTGCGGAGTTCCCCGATGACGACATTGCCATCGCCATGATGAAACATGCGGGAAACGAATGTGTCCACACGGGAAGCGTGGATGCCAATGGCACGACGGGACTGGTCCTCGCAACGAATTTTGGACCGATGGAGACATTGGAATGGGCGTGGCGAGAACGATTTGACACTGGCACGCTAGACGAGGCTAGTTACAGCCAGTTTGCCCATGTCCTTGATATTGTCGGTGATTATTTCAAATGCAATGGCCCGCGCGTTCAACTGTCCATGTCATGCGCGTCGGGTGCCGCCGCCGCAGCCGTCGCTTCCGACATGATTGCCTCTGGCCGTGCCAGGCGCGTGCTGGTTTTGGCATACGATGCGTTGACGGAATACTGCTGGTGCGGGCTGAGCAATCTGCATACGATTACCACGGATACCATGAGACCTTTCGATGTCAAGCGAAGTGGCACGTTATTCAGCGAGGGTGCCGCCGCAATGATGCTCGCGCATGAAGATGATGATGGCAAGCCGCTTGCATGGCTGGCGGGTTCGGCGACTAACAACAACGCATACCATATTACAGCACCGCGCAAGGAAGGCGAAGGGTCTAGGCAGACGATGGCGGCGGCTTTGAAGAAGGCGGGATTGTCTCCAGAAGATATTGGGCATATCTGTGCCCATGGTACTAGCACGCGTGCAAATGACGAAACGGAGGCGGGTGCTTTCAGAAATCTGTTTGGAAATCATCTGGCGGATATGACGGCCGTTGCGCACAAGTCGCAGTTGGGGCATCTTCTGGGGGCGGCTGGCCTGGCGGAGGCTGTTATTACTATGAAATCCATGGAGACGGGTGTCATTCCTCCGACGCTTCGGTTGGAAAACCTTGATTCGGCTTGCCATGGCGTCAATATGATGTCCAATACCAACGTCCATTCCGTCACGTCTGCCGTGACAAATTCTGCGGGCATTGGCGGAAACAATGCCTCGTTGGTCTTGACGACGGACAAGCCGTCTGTGGTTGGCGGTTCCATGCCGACCATAAAGCGGCTTTATGTGCGTGGCCTGAGTTGGATTTTGCCACAGAACATTGGCTGCGGACGCGATTTCATTGACCATTCCGAGTGGCTGGCAAACGATGGAAGAGGGTTGGAAGGGTTTAGCCCAAGAAGTTATGTGTCTTCAGTGAAGGGGTATCTTGACCCCGCAGGCGCATACATGCTTTCTGCCTTCAGCCTGCTTAAGAAAGGCGAGGAGAACTCTGGCTTCAATGAGCGTTGCGGCATTGCCACAATGACTCGGTTTGGTGCATGCAAATCCGCCTATACGTTTTTTGAACAACTCGCGACCAAAGGTGCGCGCTTTGCCAGCCCGATGATTTTCCCGCATGGATATGCAAATACCGCAGGCAATCTTGCGGCAATAGAGTTCGGCTGTTGCGGCCCGCATATAGTGTTTTACGGGGAGCAGAATCCCGTTGAACTGCTGGAATTTGCAGCGGAGCGTTTCCGTCACGATGAGGTGGACGAGATGCTTCTGGGCTGCTATGAGGCGACGGTACCTACCGCGCTTCCAGATGGCTGGAAGGTGTTGAATGGCGCGATTGGTCTGAAAGTGGCTGCCAAACCTTCAGAAGATGATCTATTTGTCATAGACCTGGCTCAGTTGCAGCTTGGTGTCCCACAGAATTCAAGCGGGGCTGTCGATGCGTTCGGCAGTATGCTGCTCAAGGCATTGATGCGGTTGTAGGCGATTCATTTGGAAATCATATACTTGAGTTTCCTGGCAGTATTTGTCTGGCAGACCACCTCTAAAATCTCTAGAATCTCTAGAACTTAGCCATTCTAGAACCTCAAGGAAACCTAAGTATATAATTTTCTAGAAAATACATTAACAAGAGTTATATTAATTAGTTAATGGAATCTGATTCTCAAAGTGACGTAGCACTTTCCGATTCAGGAAAACCAAGAGAGAAATGCAGTCACCGAACCAATGCACGCAATCGGCAGATGTTTTGCATAGTTTCATCATGCGTGCAAAAAGAAAAAAATAATCATGGGAAAAGATTGTTTTTCAAGCCGCATCGGATATGTTTTGGCTGCGGCAGGTTCTGCGGTTGGGCTCGGTAATATCTGGCGGTTCCCCTATCTGACGGCAAAATACGGCGGCGGTATCTTCCTTCTGACCTATCTGATTCTCGTACTGACCTTTGGCTATTCTCTTCTTATTGCCGAAAACTGTATTGGACGCATGACGGGCAAAGGGCCCATTGGTGCCTTCCGTGATTTATGTATGGGCAAATCATCTTTTCTTGGCAAGGTTCGTTTCGGCGGCTG
>JAGCTA010000541.1 GCA_017963875.1 Victivallales bacterium
GGTCGGCGGCTTCCTTCCATCCGATATAGGACAACATCATCTGAGCGGAAAGGATTAGGCTGCCAGGGTTGACCTTGTCCTGATTTGCGTATTTGGGCGCCGTTCCATGAGTCGCTTCGAAGACGGCCGTGCCCGTAAGGTAATTGATGTTTCCGCCAGGGGCAATGCCGATGCCGCCGACGCACGCGGCCAACGCGTCGGAAATATAGTCGCCGTTGAGGTTGAGAGTGGCAATAACGCTGTATTCTGCTGGACGCGTCAGAATCTGCTGGAGGAAAGCGTCTGCCAGGCAGTCCTTGACAGTGATGGTCGTTCCAGTCTTTGGATTCTTGAATTGGCACCAGGGGCCGTTGTCAATCAATTCCGCGCCGAATTCATCTCTCGCGACCTGGTAGCCCCATTCGCGGAACGCGCCTTCTGTGAATTTCATGATGTTTCCCTTGTGGACAAGGGTGACTGAGGGGCGGTCATCGTCAATCGCATACTTGATGGCTGAACGCACAAGGCGTTTTGTCCCTTCTTCTGATACGGGTTTGATGCCGATTCCGCAGTGCTCGGGGAAACGGATTTTCGCATAGCGGGGCGCAAAATTCTCTTTCAGAAAAGCCTCAAGTTTGAGTGTGTCCTCATGGTCGGCGGTGAATTCAATCCCCGCGTAGATGTCTTCCGTGTTCTCGCGGAAAATCACCATGTCAACGTTTTCAGGATGAAGGACAGGGGAAGGGACGCCTGAGAACCAGCGGACAGGACGCAGGCAGACATACAAGTCGCATTCCTGGCGAATGGCGACGTTCAGGCTGCGGATGCCGCCGCCGATGGGCGTCGTCAACGGTCCTTTAATGCCGACAAGATATTCCTTGAACGCCGCCAGCGTCTCCGCAGGAAGCCAGGAGCCTGTGGCGTTATAGGCCTTTTCCCCCGCAAGGACTTCCTTCCAAGCAATTGCCTTCTGGCCCTTGTAGGCCTTGGCGACGGCGGCGTCAACCACCATTTTCGTCGCTCGCCAGATGTCTGGCCCCGTTCCATCGCCTTCGATGAAAGGAATAATTGGATTGTCGCCTACATTAAGACCGTTGGAAGTCATTTCAATTTTGCTGGGCATCAGAGTATTCTCCTGTTGTTTGGGTGGACAACGCCACGTGGCGGCATCCTGCTTGTTTAATAATCAATAATATAAAAGATAATATTCCGTGCGCTAGTGGAATTCAATCAAAAAGACCGCATTTGCAGAAAAAAAACATGAGAAAAAAACTATAGCGATTGGCAATTTCAGATACTTGCATTATAGTAAAAACTCAGTCTAAAAGGCTACAGAGATAAGCGAGAGTGAACTGGAAAACCATAGAAGGGTTAGTTATTATGAGTACTACAATGAGCATCAATGCCAATGAGCGTAGCGAATGCGGCACGACGGCAAGCCGTCGCATGCGTCGCGCAGGGATGGTTCCTGTCGTGATGTATTCTCACGGACAGGAAGCAATCGCGCTCTCCATCACGGCCGCAGACGCGGCAAAAATCCATCAGCATACAGGATTGCTGGAATTGGTTGATACGGACAACGGGAACAAGCGTACCGCCGTTGTCAAGGATGTTCAGATTCATCCTCTGAACAACAGTATCCTCCATATTGACTTGCTGGCTGTCAAGGCTGACGAAATCGTCGAAAGCACTGTTGAAGTCGAAGGAATCGGCGAAGCCGTCGGTACCCGTGCAGGCGGACAACTTGAGCAGGTTCTGTTTGAACTTGCCATCAAGTCCAAGCCTACGGATATTCCAGAGAAAATCGTTGTCGATGTATCTGGGATTGAACTCGACCAGGCGTTGCACGTCAAGGATGTCGTGGCACCTGAAGGTGTTGAAATCATCACGGATCCTGAACTTATCGTCTTCCATGTCCGTACTGTCAAGGCTGAAGAGCCTGCAGAAGAGACTGCGGCAGCGACGGAAGGCGCGGCTGAAGCACCAGCGGCCGAAGAGAAGAAGTAAGGAACTTCAGGCGGCATGAACGGTATTTGCCGTTTGTCTGAAGATGTTTGAAAACAGGGTTTATAGTAATGGGCGCAAGCCCGTTGACGAGCGATGACGGACACCATTCAATTCGCTGAAAAGAAAGAATTGGAGTCATCGGAATTGAGATTGCTGGTCTGTCTTGGCAATCCAGGCAATGAGTACGCGGAAACGCGTCACAATGCGGGATTCAAGGTCGCAGAGCAGATTCTTGGGCGGTTTCATGGGCATCCAAACCCATGGCAGCCAGAGAAAGGCGAACTATTTGAGATGGAGATATCCAATCGTCCAGTTCGTCTGTTGAAGCCGATGACATACATGAATTCCAGTGGCGATGCGGTGGTGGATGTCACCAGCCATTTCGGAATCTCCCCTTCCGAGGTGCTGGTCATCAGTGACTGTATGGATTTGCCGTTAGGGCGTCTGAGAATGCGTCCAGGAGGCTCAAGCGGCGGTCAGAAAGGTGTGCGTTCCATTCTCGCTCGGCTCGGGACGGAGGCCGTGCCCCGTCTTCGGGTTGGTATTGGGAGACCGCAGTCCAGTGAATGCAACGTGATTGATTACGTGCTTGCACCCTGGACTTCCGTTGAGCAGGAAGCGCTGACGGTCATCCTGCCGAAAGCCGCCGACATGGCTGTCAAAGCCGTTTTGGAAGGGCTGGAGGCCGCGATGAACGAATGCAATTCATGGCTGGCGGACAACAACAATGCCGAAAAAAAGTAAGGAGTACAACGTTGAGAAAGTACGAAGCGGTTTTCATCCTCGATCCGCGCAAAGTCGAGGGTAACGGTGAGGCGTTCGATGCCTCAATCCAGGAAGTCCTGAAGGAAAACAATGCGACCATCGAGCGCGTGAAATGCCTTGGCAGCAAGACGTTCGCACGTCAGATCAAAAAGCACAAGGTTGGCATCTACTGGGATTATGTCTTGACTGCAAGTCCCGATTCCATTGCCAAACTCAAGGATTTCTATCGCTTGAATCAGACGGTTCTTCGTCTGGTCTTCTTCCTCTATGAGGATGGTCAGGACGACGATGTGTTCAATCCCACGGAAAACCGTGCGAAACTGTTTAAGGAAGAATCCTTCACCGAGGGATTTGACCATGATGATCGCCCATACGGCGGCTATGGCGACAACAACTGAATAAGTCAATTGTTGTCAGGAAAGCATAGGGGAGACGTTGACAATGTGCGCTTCTTTCAATAAAGTTCTTCTGATGGGCAATCTTACCCGTGACCCTGAAGCCCGCTCGACATCGGGTGGGCAGGCCGTGGTGACGTTTGGCCTTGCAGTGAACCGCACGATTTCCACGGCACGTGGTGAACAGCGTGAAGAGGTGACGTTTGTCGATGTCGAGGCATGGGGGCGTCAAGGCGAGGTCGTTCAGCAGTATTGCCGCAAAGGCAGCCCACTTTTTGTCGAAGGTCGTTTGAGATTCGACCAATGGCAGGACAGGGAGACAGGCCAGAAACGCAACCGTTTGACGGTGACTGCGGAAACGATTCAGTTGCTGGGAAGTCCAGCGCGTGGCGTCGGATATGGTGAGGATGGCCAGATGGGTGTGCCGATGCAGGGTTATCAGCCGCAGCAGGGATATGGAATGCCGCCAGTCCAAGGGGATGGGCGGGTTCCGCCACGCGGTGGAATGAATGTCGGGCCGATGCCTGAGTTTCAGCCCATTAGCGATGACACCCCAAACAATCCATTTTAAGAGTCGTCAATAATCAACTGAGCCAGCCAAGGTCGCTGGTGAACAATAGAGGAAAAAGAGAAAGATGAAAAACATGAAACCGCGTCGTCATCGTCGCAAGATAGTTCGTCAGAAAGTATGCCGTCTTTGTGAGAACAAGATTTTCAACATTGACTTCAAGGACGTTGAGTTGATTAACCATTATCAGACCGAAGGCGGCAAGATTCTGCCGCGTCGCATTACTGGGAATTGCTACAAGCATCAGAAGATGCTGGCAATTGCCGTGAAGCGTGCCCGTGTTTTGGCTTTGGTTCTCTGATAACAACATGTAAGGAGCAGCGAGATGTCAGTTCAACTCATACTCATTGAAGATGTCGCCGACCTCGGGAAGATCGGTGACCAGGTGCATGTGGCAGAAGGCTACGCACGGAATTATCTCATCCCCCAGAAGAAGGCTGAATTGGTTACTTCAGGTGCCTTGAAGCGTATTGAGGCCAAGAAATTGCGCCTTCAGAAAGAACATGAGGAAAGGATTGCTGTTGCAACAAAAATGGCCGAGCAGATTGCCAAGATGCTGTTGACTATTCCTGTCGCGGCTGGCGAAAACGACAAACTGTACGGTTCTGTCAGTGCGGCGCAGATCAGCGAAGCGATGGCTGCGCAGGGCATTGAAGTCGAAAAAGGCGCAGTGAATCTTCCTGAGCCAATCCGTGAACTTGGCGACTTTGATGTCGAAGTCCGCCTCCATGCGGAAGTCACAGCGAGTGTCAAGGTCAAGGTTGTTCGTGCCGAAGCCAAAGCAGAATAATGGATATCGGTCATGCGTCTTTTGTGGCGCAATGAACTGAACAGAAGTCTAACCCACGTTTTGAGTCATGCGAAACGTGGGTTTTTGTGCCAAAAGAATACTTATTGAAAAGAATGGAGGGAGAAAAATCCTATGGAATATCCGCAGAGCAAGTCAATGGATGCTGAAAATCCTCTGAAGATATTGAATATCGGTCGGAAGATGCCTGCAAACGAAGAGGCCGAACAGGCGGTTCTTGGCGCAATGCTGTTTTCTGCCGAGGCCGCTTCGACGGTGATGGGGCAGTTGCGCGTTGAAGGCGCGTTCGCACGTCCAGCCAATCAGACGATTTTCAATGCGATGCAGGAATTGGTACGTGGCAGAAGCGAATCCGCAATTGACCCCGTAGTGTTGGCGGATACACTTGAGCGTTCTGGAATGCTTGAGGCGGCGGGGGGACGCGAATATATTACCCAACTGATGGAGGCCGTTCCGACAGCCGCCAATGTCGAGTTTTATGTCGATATCGTCAAACAGAACGCCATCCTTCGCCATCTGATCACCACCTGTGCGGACACGATGCTGAAATGCTACGAGTGCCAGGAAGACGCGCGGACTCTTCTTGATTCAATTGAACAGCGAGTTTTTGAGGTCACGGGAATGAATGAGACCAAGGAACTGATGACTGTTCAGCCGCTGGTCAGAGAGGCTGTGGAGTATCTTGACAAACTCATCCATAACAACGCCGATGTCCTTGGCTTGAGAACAGGCTATGAGATGGATCGTATGATTACAGGTCTGAAGCCAGGAGAACTTTTTGTCATCGCGGCGAGGCCTTCAATTGGAAAAACGGCATTTGCACTGAACATAGCGACCAATATCGCCCTGGCACCGACAAATCCCGTGCCAGTAGGTATTTTTAGTTTGGAAATGCCTGCGTTGCAGTTGATCCTGCGAATGATTTGCAGCCTTTCAAGAACAAGCCTCAGCGAATTTCGGAACAATGGGCAAATCAATAGCGCGAGGTGGCAGGAAGTCATGAATGCGGCTCAGGCGATTTCACAGTCAAAATTCATCATTGATGACACGGGTGCCATCGACATTCTGGAACTTCGCGCCAAGGCGCGCCGCATGTGTAGCAAATATGGCGTCAAGGTCATTTTTATCGATTATCTTCAGTTGATTCATGCTCAGACAAAGAGCAATGCCAGCCGTGAAAACGAGGTTTCCATGATATCAGGCTCATTGAAGGCTATGGCGAAGGAACTGAATATCCCCGTTGTGGTTTTGGCGCAGTTGAACCGCCAGGCAGAGCAGGGCGAGAAGCCGAAACTCAGTCACTTACGTGAATCGGGTGCCATTGAGCAGGACGCGGACGTCGTCGCCATTCTCCATCGTGAAAGAGAGAAGCAGATGGAGCAGAAGGAAGGGGACAATACAGGGCTTCCTGCTGAGGTTATTATCGCCAAAAACCGTAATGGCGGAACGGGAACGCAGGAACTGCTTTTCTTCCCCAAATACACGCGCTTTGAGAACAAAGCGCGTATTGATGATTCGGATGTGCCGCAGTAATGTCTCTAAGACGTTTCAAAATATCTGTCTGTCCTTGCATTAAGAAATCATTTAGTCAGTCTTAAGGAGTGTTTTTGTTTATGGAAACATTGAAGAGTCGCATGGAAACCATTTATGGGAAGTTGGCAAAACTACCAGCGACAGCAGAGAACTTGCTGCAACGCAAGGAGATACTTTGTGAAGTGGATGCCGTGCTCGGCACGGCGATGTCGGAATTCGATGCGTCTCTTGGGTAGTATTACAGGGAATGCTGCCGACGTGTCGCACAGGAAATCAGAGATTGGAATGGTACTGGGGCAAGAATTTGGAAATTGTACAGTTCGGCAGTCATAATCAAGGACTGCTCAGGCAAGGTCGTAGCCTTTGACGTCAATGATGGCTGTGTCCCTGAATCTGGTCGCCGCACTCGCTTGAGAATCGACTATGCGACGGCGGGAGCGCTGGCGGATGTCATCGACATCATGTTCTACACCCATGCGCATCTTGACCACGTTGGAATGCAGATGGCGGACGCGCTCAAGGAGCGTGGGAAAATCGTTGTCGCCCCGCAGGACACAATAGACAAATGGGTGCTGGACGGTGCCATTCCCGCTGAGGAATGCAACCTGCCCAATGTGAACTGCTATGCAGGCCATCAAGGGTTCACGCTACCGAATTTCGCATACGCAGTGAAACTTGCCAATAAAAAAACTGTATTTCTGCGCGGCGACATGTATTCAGGGGAAGAACTTCTTCCCATATTGGACAAGATGCAAGCAACGTCCATCATACCAGATTTGGCGTGCCTCACGCACTACAAAAACAGCGGCCCTGACCCTGTGCCTGAAATCTACGGCAGATTCAAATGCCACATGATTCCCGTCCACGAATGGGAGTTCACGCATCGTAAATTGGGCGAGGCTGGCTTGGCGACTCAGTCCTACCACGATATCCATGACTATTTTGCCGTTCCTATTGCCGATGGAAAATGCCACATTATTACATGGGGGGAATCGTTGGATTTTCCTGCTTGAAATTTGAGTTTTCACAAATGATGCTATAATATTCCATGTTCCTGTCAAATTGGGACACGCAGAAGCAATATTACAGAAAAAAGGAGTAAAGATGAAACTGACATTGAGCCTCTGTGCACTGATGTGCGCCGCCCTGTTGTTTGGTGAGACTGTTGAGTATCCAAATTACCGCAAGGTCATCGGCACGTCGCCAAACGAGAAGAAAATCATCTATTTTGGCTGGATGCAGCCGAATACCCTCGCCGCTTTCAATAGCGCATTGGAGAACTTCCCGAAGGATTGCCCAATCGACGGTATCGGCATTCGGCCAAGTTTTCCGCTCAAGCGTGACGGCAAGATTATCAACTATCGGATTTCACACCCTGAACGTCCTCTCCAGAAATTGACTCATGAGGATTTCGCCGAATGGATTCCTGCGATGAAACGCCTCCAGCAGACTTCCCTGAAGCATAATTTCATCTTGACGGCAAGCATTCTTTTCAATGCGGACTGGTTTGACGACGAAGCCTGGGCGTTGACCATGAACAATTTCTCCACCATGGCTTGGCTGGCAAAGGAAACTGGCTTCGAGGGACTGTGCCTAGACATCGAGCCGTATTCATTCAGCGGACTGCCGTTCATGTATCGCTCCGAACTCGGCCACACATTCGAGGAGACAGCCATTCAGGTACGTAAGCGAGCACGTGAATGGACGTTGGAACTCAATCGCCAGTTCCCTGGACTGACGCTCTTCACGTTCTTCTGGACAAGCCAGTGCAACAGCGCCATCAAGGCGGCCGCACCCGAAATGCAGAACGCCTCGCAGACTGGTCTCCAGATCGCTTTCTTCAACGGTGTCTATGATGTCGCCCCCGAAAACATGAAGATTGTCGATGGCAACGAAGGCGCGGGTTACCATGCCTGGCAGGTCAGCGACTATGACTCTTTCGTCGCCAAGTTCCTTCGTTATGGCGATGCGTGGATCGCTCCTGAACACAGAGCGAAGTTCTGGCGGCAGACTCAAGTCGGTGTTGCCCTGTATCTTGACAGTTATGTCCCGCGCGAGGGCGCGACTACATGGAATATCTTTACGAAAACAGACAATCCTACAAAATTGCTCCAGACCAATATCCGCCGTTGTCTTGATTATGCCGATGAATATGTGTGGATATGGGCGGAAAGGGGAACCTTCTGGCCGAAGGTCGTCAAGGCGAAGCCGAATGAGGACTGGAACTATAGGCTTCCGTACGCACTGGAAGCCATCGCCGCTGGCAAGAATCCGATTCAGGAAGCGATGAAATATGCGGACAAGCGCAACATCGTCAACAACGGTACATTCGAGGCTGGTGACAGCGGTCCATCGGGCGGCCCCGAACAGTACGCCTGCGGTATTCGCGGATGGTCGTTGTATCAGATGAAGGGCGCCCCGAAGGGCAAAGTCGTGTCAGAGAACGGCTGTGGTCGTATGACGGGCATAACCAGCGGTTGCATGACACAGTTGACAAGGGATTTTGTCAAGGGAAAGACCTATATCATGACGGTCAAGGCGAAAAAAATCTCTGAAAACGTGATGCCGACCTTCTCTTTCTTCTACAGGAACGCAAAAGGGCAGGGGCTCTGGTCGCTGACGCAGCATGGCTCATTCGGTGCTCCTGACGCAGATGGCTGGATGACCTCCGCCATTCTGTTCACCGTTCCAACAGATGAGGACGCAGCATCGATTACCATCAATGTCGGTTGCGCGGGCGGCGGCGGTGACATTCTTGTCACTGATGCTTCCATGTACCAGGTCAACTTCCCATGGGAAAATCTCAAGGCGGAAATTCGGAAGTGACAGTCGGTTGATTTATGTCTGTCAGTGCCTTTTTCTTTTGGACGCTGACAGACTGAATATCAGGAGAAGGCAAAATGAGGTTCAATAAATATGTAATGGTGGCGATGTGCATTGCGGTTACGGCTGTTGCACAGATGGGTAAAAATGCGAACTATTATCTAGTTGATCAGAGGACCCAGATGCCCGTGGTTTACTGTGCCATTCCAAATAACTGGCTGGCAGGGGGCAAGACGACTTGGACTTCGCATCCTGCCGCGCCTGTGAACTGGTATTACTGGACTGTTTCCCCTGACCAGAAAATCAAGATGCTGGTGTCTTCTTTGTGTTTGTTGACATCATACGCTCAGATTCGCCAGACTCCTTTTTTGCAAAATCCGAATATCCTTGCAAACAATTACCTTGCTGATATCCAGAGGGACCATAAACTGATGGGGACTCGGTTGGTTGAGGCGCGTTTTATCCATCATGAGCCAGACCAGAATCTCATAAATTCAAGGATTAGGCAGGCGCGTGAACATGGAATTGTGCCGACCAACTTCCTCTATACGGAACTTTTCATCCGCTATGAGGGCATCCGTGACGGTGGAAAATACGTGGCAGTAATGTCATTGCCGATGCTCGCAACGGAGAATAGGCCAACAATGATGAGTTTCAATACTGTTGTCGAATTGCTTTGTCCAATGTCCTTCAGTTGCCCGCCAGAATTGGAAGCAGAGGCGAAGACTCGTCTTGAGGGGATTGTGAAAAGCATGCAGATGAACCAACAGTTCACCGCAATCGTCAACCAGATTGCCCAGCAGCGGACGGCAAATTGGATTCGCCTTCAGAACGAAATTCATGACAAGCAGATGGAGGCGGCGACCAATGCGTCCAGAACACAGGATAGAGTTCGGGACAAATGGAGCGAATACATCCGTGACGTCGATACTGTCTCCAATCCGAACACGGGCGAGAAGATGTTCGTCGATAACCGCTATGACCATGCGTGGATTAATGACAATAATGAAGTCATTTACCACAACAATGGCTTCAATACGCCAAATGCAAGCACGGCGACCTTCGACCCGAACAGCAATGCGCTCTTCAATTCCATGAACTGGAGAAAACTGAAGTAGGTGGTCTTCCATCTCTCTCATATTTCATGCTTGCAGAAAACTGAAACTACCCGCTTGACTTTTATGCAAATTAGTGCTACACTATAAATAAAATATTTACTGGCCGCGCAGAGAAACAGAGTCGCGTTGCCGTAGAGAACCATGGAGGGCCAATATCCAGCATGGATTCTTTGCGGCGTTGTTGCAGACCGTTTCGGCGCGGCTTTTTTTGTGTTTTGGAAGGTTGACAGAAGACAGAATCTGAAAGGGACATCATGGAGTACGACATCATCATCATCGGAGCGGGCGTGGTCGGGGCAGCCACGGCGCGCGAACTGTCACGCTGGAAACTCCGCACGGCGGTGCTGGAGGCAAAGGACGATGTCGCCTGCGGGACGACGAAGGCGAACAGCGCGATTGTCCATTCAGGGCACAGCACGAAACCTGGCTCGCTGATGGCGAAATACAATGTTCGCGGAAATCGTTTGTACAAGGGAATTTGCGATGAACTGGACGTCCCATTTCTGCGCAATACCCATCTGATGATTGGTTTCTCCGATGATGATATTCCACGGCTTCAAAAAGTCTATGACGATGGTGTCGCTAATGGCGTTACGGGGCTGAAGATGCTGACGCGCGACGAGACGCTTGCTCTAGAGCCGAACCTGAATCCAGAAATCACGGGTTCGCTGCTTGCTGAAACTGGTGCCATTGTCTGCCCGTACGAGTTGACCATCGCCCTGGCGGAGAACGCCAACATCAACGGCGTGGAGTTCCACTTCAACTCGAAGGTCACGGGGGTGAAACGTCGAGAAGATGGTAAATATGAAATCATGCTTGCTGACGGTCGTTCATTTGTTTCCCGTGCGGTACTGAATGCAGCAGGTGTCCATTCGGATGCCATCAACAATTTTGTCTCTGAAAGGAAACTGCAAATCATTCCTCGCATCGGCGAATACTGGATGCTTGACAAGAACTATGCAAGCGCTTTCAA
>JAGCTA010000542.1 GCA_017963875.1 Victivallales bacterium
GGTATATAACCCCGCTCATAGGTACTGATACATAACGCCCGCGCACTTTTTGGTACGCGGGCGTTGTGTATTTATCACCCTGTGCTGGCGGCGCAGCCGCCAGTTGAAGGCGCTGCGGGCAAAAAAGGCCACTGGCACCACGCCACCACCCCTTGTCCTGTGCTGGCGGCGCAGCCGCCAGTTTTCTAGCGTTCCAGCAAGAAGATTCCCGTGGATCCAGCGGGAGCCTCCACTGTGCTCGTCTCCGCATCATAATCTACAAGGTTTCCCAAAATCAGCCGAGCCTTTACGCCCTTCGGCAACACCAGCCGTTTCTTTCCCTCTGTCACTGCATTGAACACAATCAAGTCATTGCCAGTATACACTATGTCACTGCCCTCTTGATAGGAATGGACACCTGCGCGGCGGAACATTTCCGAAAACAGCGTAATAGGAGGCGTCAGCGCGGCGGAAAAATAATCCGTGCGCCCATCTGAAGTCCGCGCCACGACAACTGGCATGTCACCATGACGTGCCACCACCGCATCGAATCCGCTTTCTGGCAAGAAATTCGGCACAGTTCCAAGGAATGCACGCCGTTCACCGCCGCCAAAAGCCTCTTCGACGCGACAATTCAACGCCATCTTACCGTCATCTCGGCGTGCCTTGATACCTGTAATCTCCGCAATTCCGCCTGCATCAACTCGTTTTCCTGGCTTCAGAACGCCTGGAGCATAGAACCACAGCGCTGATGCCTTTTCAGCATTCAGACGCTCTTTGATTTGCGCTCTCTGCTCATCATTCAGTTCAAAAGTATTCATGAAAACATAGAATTTATGCGGCGGAACAAGCCCAGGCGTCAGCAATTCATTCAATAACAACTGCTGATAGCAGACACCTGTCTTCGGCATGACGCGGCACGTCTCCGCAACGACAGCCCTGTGCACGCCATCTCCGACGTTGTTCGCAAGCCTCATCGCCGAATGCTCGTCGAACACGAGACAGACTTCTGGAACAATAACTCCCGCAGGCTTTTCAGGCAGTCCCCGATATGCCTCAAGCAACCGCGAAATATGCTTGATAAGGATCGGCTCACGATACCAGCGTTCATGTAATTCCATCCAATGGCCGCCTGCGCCGCGCACCATTGCCATGCCGAAGCCGCGGTCGATGCCGCTGAGTGTCGTCATGACCGTAACCCATCCACCGTTGCCCAACTGCCCCTGATCGAACACCGAATACTTGCGGTAGTCGAACTCGCAGACAGGAATCCCCCCAAGCATCGTCAATGATTCAGGAAGTTGCATGGTGCTGTCCGCAAAGCCAGGCGACCGCCAGCCGTACAGCGATGGCGCAAAGAACAAATCGCAGTCGCCAGACGAGACAACCTCATGCACGCCCAGGTGCCCGCTCGACTGGAACTGGTTGAATGCCCGCGAAAACATCACAAGATAGCCATAGTACGCGCCGCTGAGCAACCGACGGTCCGTCTCCGCCTTGACGACGCCTGCAAACGTCCTAATCGCCCTGGAGGACGTGCCATTGCGGAATTCGAAGAAATCGATGAGATTCTGGTGCTTTTCTGGATTGATGAAAATGCCATCGTCGCGTACATTCCATTCCTCAGGAGTAGGCAGGTCCGCATTTGCAGGGACGTCGCCGTACTTTCGTTTGAGGAAACTACGAAAGGCCGCCCTGTCCGCAGGGGCATATCCGCTGAAAATATTACGAAGTGGCCCGCCATACGGCTCATTGGGATACATCCATTCGCTTGTTTGGCCGTCGGCAAAAACGATGCCTATGACGCTGGAAGCCGCGCCGCTCGCACGCAGATGTGCAATCAATGCTCGGATGCCCGTCGGTACGTCCGTAAGGAACTGTTCCGAGGCAAATGTCTGATAATAGCCGTTGTAGTTCTTGCTCTCGCGGAACCATCCCATGCGCGAATCGGGGTATTTGTCAAGCCACCAGTCAGGCATGTAGGTCTTGCAGGTAATGATGATGTGAGCATCAGGCATCCGAGAGTGGACAATGGCGATCGCCTTGTCCAAACTCGCGAAATCAAATTGCTCGGGCCCAAGCCAAAAATCCCTCAGACCGTACCAGAAGCGCACGATGTTGCTTCCCGCCGCAGCAGCATTCGACACAAAATAGTCCTTGCTGTCGGACATCGCTACGAAACCAAACGGCAAATCAAAGTAGAATGGTGCAAGCCGACGTCCGTCTACCTCGAACCACGGGCGCTGTCCCGCATTGAGCAGTTTGACTCGCGGAAATTCCGCCGCCCCCGCGTGACCGTGGTTGAACGTGCAGGACGCCTCCCCCGCCAAGTTGAGGAACGTTGGATTAAGTGTCAGTCTCGTGTCATCTCCAAGCCCGAATGCCTCCATGGGTTTTATGTCAAGCCTCACGTGATTCCACTCGTCGCTCTTCCATTGCCCAGAACGCGGAGCGAAATGGACAACGACATTGCGCTTGCGCCCCTGCCCGTCAGAAATCACCGCCGTCATTTCGCCAAAGTCTTCGACGGCTTTCTCTGGCATGATGTCAAACCCATCCTGCGTAAGATTTTGGATTTGTGATTTGACCATTGGCCCGATGTACTTGCAGTCCATACGGTCGCCCCAGATGCCCGTCGGCGGACGCGCGATTTCCACCGCCTGCCCTGTTTTCCCATTGTATTCCCAACGCCACGACTTATCGCTGGCAAGCCAAAACGCCTTGCCGTCTTCCATCTCCGCATAAAGTTCAAACAATAGCCCTCCATAACTCGTATAGTTCGTGACATCCGCCACAATGCGGTTTCCACCCGCCTTCAGCGCCGCCGTCACGTCGCTCTTTTCGCATTGCGCCCACTGGTCGTTCCCCTTGATGACCGTGCCGTTGATGACCAAAACTGGCATGTCGTCAGCCGTATAGCGCACCGCCGCATAGACGGGCTTCGAGAGCAACGTAAACTCGCGTGTCATCCTGATAGTCGCGTCATTCGGTTTCTACTCGTTCGCGCACCAAATCCAGTTGGCGTTCCAGAAGGCTTCGGGGACTTTGCCGCTGTACGGCAATTTCGTACATTGCAACAGCGGATAGCCCTCGCCGCCCTGATACGCCACTTTCGCCAACGCAGTCTCGTCAGGCGTATGGAACGTCAATTCGCCCTTCGACTTCAATGTCTTCAACGGCATACGACGTTCGTCAAACAACGTTAGGGAAACATCTGCAGGCGTCTTGCCCTTCCAGGTCAACCGATAATCCGCTGTCGGGCGAATCAACTCAATCTGCTTGTGCCCGCCCTTTGTGGCATTTGGAATCAGATTGTACACGGGCAAGGCGCGAATCTCGGTCACATGCATGGTCGATGGAGTAATGGAGTTCGTCTTGAACTCGAGTTCCGTAATTCGTCCCCGCCAATCGCGCCCACGCGTCATGTCAAACGACACCGTGCGAATCTCGCCTGACGGAATATTCGTCCTGCGCACAAATCCGCGCGACGAGTTGCCGTCCGCATCGACCGATGTATAATGCACCTCCAGACAACCGCCTTCTGGAGCCAATGAGACATCGATCTCAATTCCCCCAATGTCCGCCGCGCTCCAATCCAAAGGCCGTGAGCATCGCAAAAGCGTTGTGTAATGGACAAGTGCCCCAAGCGATGTCGCATCGTTGAACGTCTCCAATGCCCAGAGGAACTCCCAATCCGCCACCAGGCCCTCCCCGCTGAACGACGTCTCCTTCATCGGCATGATTTCCTCAATCGTCACCTCGTGCGCCGTCACTTCGCCCTGCCCCCAGACGACAATGTGTGGGCGCAGTTTCTTCTCATCTTCTTTCGCAGTGAAGACCATGCTGACGACGCCGCTCTGGCGAAGTTCTTTCCTGGGAAACGGCGTCCGTTTGGCGCCAGGCATCGAAATCATCAGGCTTGCCCATGCTCCGCCAGAAATCTCCATTTTCGCGCTGACCCTGTAACTTTTCCCAGGAACAATGTCAACCAACGTGGGCTGTGTCACACCGAAAATCAAAAATCCAGGCTCGTTTGTCTTGACGCCGTGGATGCGCCCCTTCGTCACTTCGCCGTGCCCTTCTCCCCCCTCATGCACGCTGGGCTTTCCCCAGTCGCGTGTTTCAAGAAGATTCTCCCGAGCCCAAAGTCCCGCGACAAAAATCATACACATAATGAAAACAAGTCTTTTCATGGTCAGGATTCCCTTTTCCATCATTCGATTTGCAAGCATAAAAAACTGTTGTATTATCTCTTGAACATAATGGGCTACAAAATAACTCTTTTTTTATATTTGTCAAAAGCACAATCGCTTGAATATTATTTGAAAAAAGGTAGATTATTTAACATGCTCTATTTGAGATCATTCAAACGGCTTTGCTAAGACCCCGAAGGGGTCAAATATCAATAACCCCAGGTTGAGCGAAGCGAAACCTGGGTGGCGCAATTCTCTGCAGGATAACGACCTCGGAGAGGTCGAACCTACTCTCTTGGGGAATAGAGCGTTTGGAATTAGCCTGAAACTTGACCATAATCAAATAAATACAAATGGAGAAAAAAACATGAAAAAGATTCTCTCATTCACCCTGATTGAACTTCTGGTGGTCATCGCCATCATCGCCATTCTGGCGGCGATGCTGTTGCCAGCATTGAGCAAAGCCCGTGAAAAAGCAAAGGCAATCTCCTGCACAAGCAACCTCAAACAGTGTGGACTCGGCGCGCTCGTCTATGTACAGGACAACAAGGGCTATCTCTTTAAAATCCAATGGTCAACAGACAACCCATGGGGATACAACGCCAATGCAAATGCAAAGCAATACTTCCCCGACCGTAAATCTGTCATCTGCCCTGCAGGGAAAATGCCTGATTACAATGATACCTGGGATTGGCGCTACCGTTCATACGGAATCTTCCAAGGCAACGCTGGCAATTACCTCCATTTCGAAACCCAGACACCGCTTCCCGACGCTGAAAGCCTCTGGAGCGTCGCACGTGTCCAATATTTCAATGTCAAGACGCCGCCATCAAACATGATTCTCTTTGCTGATTCCCTCCAAACTGCTGGGAAACAGAGTTATGTGTTCTATAATTGGTCTAGTTCCGCATGTCTTGTCACGAGACATGCCAGCCGTGGCAATATCTGTTTCTTCGACGGTCATGTCGAGCCTATCGCCGCTCTTCAATATGACAACATGGTCAAGAAGGCTAGCAACAACATCGTCGTCTATCTGAACGATGACCCAAGCACCCTTGTCAGTTATGCGCACTAACGCATTCCAGGCATAAAACCGCCGCATGGACTTTGTATTCCTTCAACGTCCGTGTTTTTGTCAGCCAAGAAAACAATGGCGATGTATCTCACAATAAATAAAAGTTGTTCATGATACATCGCCATTCTTTTTATAATTATCTTCAAACAAAACTTTCATCTTTGCCTTCAGATAGGAGGAATCTATGCGCCATCGTTGTTTTCTCTTTGTTTCTTTCGTTTTGATGTGTGCTGCTTGCGTTGCGGCTCCGCTGAACATGACTGAAAATGAAAACGCATTCATCGTCACGGTTGACGGCGTTGACTACGCGCTCAACAAGAAGCCCATTCCACATTGGGGGAAAGGATATGTCCTAACTGTCGGAGACCCCGCCGACAAAAACACGTACGGGCCGTTGGTCGGCATTGACGACGAAGGGCAGAATCTCTGCAATTCGTCTATGGGAAATACATCTTTCAGCATCCTTGAAAATACGCCAGACTCCATCCGCATCCGTATGGTCTTTCCACTTTCCAAGGTTGACCGTCCAAAGGAAATTTCAAAATCGGCGGAGCAAATCTTCTACTTTACCTTTGCCTCTGGAATGCCTGGTGTCATCGCCGAATCGCGCATCCGCTGCCTCACAGACAAAATCCGCATCCACCTATATTCCTGCTCCGTTTCTTGTAATTTCGATTGCTACTATGACAAAAACGGAAACCGCACCGAATACGGCAAGGGCAACTGGCAAAACGTCGGCTTCAAGGAAGTCACAGCTGAAAAGGCATCGGGGAAATATTTCTTCTATCCGACCATTGGCAGACTCCCAGGCCGCGGGCTGACAACACATGTCTGCTCCCAATGGCGCGAAAAAACTCTTGAACTTGGCGAAACAGTCTCCATGAAAATCGCCTTCGGGAAAGTCCAATCCGTCGCCGACGGCGAGCGGCTAGTCGCTTTCCACAGTGCCGTCAACAACCCGCCTGAAAAGCCGATGGAAGCCATCGTTGACGCAGGAATGGGAGAAATGAGCGCCACGCCCACGAAGAAACCAATTATCATCGGCAATTTTGATGGATGGGAAGGCATCCCCTTGACTGTTGAACGGAACAAGGCAAATGATTACCGCCCCGCTGAAGCCAACACATGGAAAGGGCCTCATGACCTCAGTTTCAAGGCTTGGGCTGCGTTTGACAAGGATAACTTCTATCTGCGCATCAATGTTCGGGACGACCAGGTCGAGCAGACTGAAATCGGCACTGGCATCTGGGCTGGCGACTGCATCCAGATTGGAATCGACCCACTGTGCGAGAAATCCCTCTCGCCGAATCAGATATTGCTAGGCGTCTGCCCTATTCCGTCGCTCACTGTCTGCGGATGGAGCCACCCGAACCGCGATTACCTGCGGGGTGATTTGCTGGATGTCGTCCAATGTGCAGGACGCGTTGACAAAGGCGGCTATGAATGCGAAATGGCTATTCCGTGGTCTTTTTTGGCACCTTTTGAATTGGTTCGCGGCAAATTCGGCTTCAACATCGTTGTGCTGGATGGCGCCAACCGCTGGATGGGCATAACAGACGGTATCGCGGGCGGCAAAGTTCCAGGATTATATAAGGACCTGCATTTCCGTGGGATGGAAGATTCTCTGTTCGCGGGTCAGAAGACGCCAAAGCCAGAGTTGCTGTTTCCGTCCAACATCATGCCAATGGACCAGAAAGTCAAACTGAGCGCATACGTCTATGTCAACGACCAGGACCTCCCCGCAGACATCTGCATCGATTTCCCAGGTGGAGGCCATATCCAGAAACCTCTTGCCCGTGGCTTTAATTCCTTCCCGTGCACATTCCTCCCGTCCGAACTCAAGCGAGGCCAAGGAAAAGCCTCCGTGTACTTGCTTTCTAACGGCAAACAACTCTACAAACATGAATACGACGTCACCATGACTGACAAGACTTTGATTCTTGAAAAGGCAAATGAACTTGAAGCCAAGGCCGCCAAACTGGAAACCGCCATATCTGACATCCAGACAAAGACAGGGAAATTCCCCGCATACCTCTCAAGCCGCGAATGGATTGCAAAATACTATGCGTCACGCGCACGAATGCTGGCAGGCTATGACGAGAAAGCATCAAATGCTCCCGCGAAGGAAAAACTCTACTACGCCACGCTCTCCAGAAACTTCCGAAACCTCATCTACTGCGATGCAATGGTGGACGACGGCCTGCGCGAAGCGGCTGAAATGCTTGCAGGCAAACGGATGGTTCTCGAAGTCCCCGTGCCGCCCAAAGGCATTCGTCCATTACCAACAAATGATGGCGGCTTTGCCATCGGCGACCAGGAATATTACTTCCTCGGCGGAAACACCTGGGGACTCGCCAATGAGGACTATCTCGACTATATCGCGGGCTCTGGCATGAACTTCTTCAATATGTTCAATTTGGGCAACAAACCTGAACCATGGTTTAAAATGACGAAGCACGCGGAAGACTTGGGCCTTTTCTTCAATCGTCGGACATGCATGATGGCGTATGGCAAAGGCAATTACTATTGTGTAGAAGAATTGACCAAGGCTCCGTTTGTCTCCATTGAAAATCAGGCACCCTCATCCTATACGGGAACAGGAACTCCATGGGAGCCGTCGCCAAATCTGCTATATGTCATCGGCTCGGAGGAAGGCACGCCTGTTCCCGTCATGACGGGTGATCCAAAATTCACAAAAGAACAACTGACAGAACGTTATGCACAGCAGTTCACAGAATATCTCGGCAAGAAATTCGGCACAGTCGAGGAACTGAACAGACGGGCAGGAAGTTCATTCGCCAGTTTTGAAGATGCCGCTAAGTTCGGCAAGGGATTGAACTGCTCTCCCCTTAAGTATGAACACTACCTGTGCTTTGCCCCGCAACTTGCCGAGGCTGAAAAAATCTGCACGGACAATCTCCGCAGACTATGGAAGCGCCCCGTCAGCACGCATTACTCTGGACTTAATTTCAATACGTATGACACATTGGCAGGAATGGGCAACTACGAACACCATTGGGCCTCTTTTGACCTGCCTGGATTCGACAGCGGCACAGGTTCCGAACACAAGGAATTCGCCATGAATTTTGGCGGCACTGGGCTGCTTCTCGTGGACTTGAGCCGTTCGCTCTACCCTGAACGCACATGCGTCAACAACGAAGAGTACCTCCTGTCATGCAGCAACCCAAATGCAACACCGCCAGACATCTACCACTACACCAGCGCGCTCCATCCCGCGCTCCATGGCAGAATCGCGTCATCCATCTTCGTATTCGACAATACTTTCACATCCCGCTGGGGAGAACTCACCTTCCGCCGCGCAGAAGGCTTCTACCACACAGCCAGAGCAACCCTCGACATGCGTCGGCTTGCCAACCAGATCGCACCGTTCCGAAACCTGAACGGTCCTGCCGCCATCCTCTACACAATGCCTGGCTACCTCGACAAAAAATACGCCACACGCATCCAAATCGCATGGGAAGGCATGACTTTCAGCGGACTGCCAGTCAAATTCATCTCGGACAAAATGCTCAAGGACGGCAAACTGGCCAACTACAAGATTCTTGCCGTCAATGCAAAACATGTGGATGACGCGACTTTTGACACTGTCATTTCATTTGCCGCCAACGGAGGTACCCTCCTCTGCCAAGGCGAAGACGCCCTCATGTTCAACGACTATGGCGTCAAAGTCCCAGAACGTGCGGAAAAACTCAACACACATGCGACACGTGTCGCCGCAGATTTCGCCCATGCCTGGTTCGACGCATACGAATCCTCACTTGCCAAGCACGGCCTGGCCCCCGATGTTCAGATTGTCGGCCCCGACGGTAAGCATGTTTACGGCATCGAATATCGTTGCGCCAAGGATCGCGATGGAAAACGGCTGCTATATCTCGTCAATTTCAGCAAGACACAGCAACTTGCAAAAATCGCGGGTGACAGCACATGGTTTGATCTCATCTCTATGCAACCAAAGTCATCGACAATGACACTCCAGCCTCTTGAAGTCCTTTTGCTGAAGGCACAATGACATTCATCAATCACGTCTGATTGATTTCTCAGGCGTTTAAACCTGAATCCATGAAGAGCTGACTGGCAAGACGATTCCCAAGAAAGCTGAGGGCGCATATACGACATACGTGCTTGTCTCGCCGTAGCCTTTGGCGAAGGCGGAAGACTTGACAACGACATCGACCGTCAGGCGGTACTTCACGGATTCAGGTTAGAATAAATCAGGCATCTTATCCCATACCATAAAGACTTCCCTATTCCATTGATATTCATTGGTATTCAATATGCACCAGACTTCTTACAGCGGCCATTGCCGCTTTATTGTTGCCGATGTTGACGGCACGTTCATCAGCAGTGACAGACAACTTATCCAGGAAAACCTGGAATCTATCCGCCTCGCTCGAGAAGCAGGAATCAAATTTTCATTCGCCACAGGTCGATACTGGCGTTCACTGCATCCGCTGGCGCAACGCCTCGGGCTGCGGGCACCGCAAATCCATGACAACGGTGCCACACTTTTCGACCCCGTTGGACAGAAGGTGCTTGATAGCATTACCCTTGATGAAGAAACCGCACGCTTCTTCTTCAAAGGATTCCGTGCGGCCGGCTTCACGCCTTCCATCTGCACGCCTATGGATTATTTCTACGCACCTCCTGAGGGTGACACCGTCATCAGCCTCCACAAACATAATGAATTTCCCATTAAGATGGAATCCGACGAAGCCGTCATGGACGCACACGCAAATAACGCCGTCAAGGTGGCCGCCATCACTGAAAGCGAGTTTGCCCGCATAGAAACAACACTGGCAACCCTTGAAAGGGAAGCCAAACGACGTGGCATGAGGTGCAGCACAGTATGCACGGAACAAGGCATCGTGGCTGCAAATATGGAAAACATCAACAAAATGACAGGCGTGGACATGGCATGCAAGTTCCTGGGCATTAATCGCGAAGATGTTGTCGCCATCGGCGATGGCGACAACGATACGGAAATGCTCGAATTCTGTGGTCTGGGAATCGCCATGGCAAACGCGACGGACAAGGCGAAAAGCGTCTCGTCCCACGTCGTCGCCTCAAACAATGACGCGGGATTTGCACAGGCAATACATCTTGTTTTGGACGGCAAACTCTGACGCCCCCTTCCGTTTTCTCGCATACATCAATAAGTCAAACTCAAGGAAAAACATGTCAATGAGAAGAGGACTTCTGGCTTTTTTGGCTATTGCGTGCCTGCTGGCATCAGCAGTTGATTTTCAAGACTCACCAGAAAAGGCATCCATCCACGTTGCAGGACACGTCTTTGCCATCAACAAGAAAACGTCCCCGTCTTGGGGTGGAAGTTATATCTTCTCCATTGACAATGAGAAATCGCTTCGTCTTGGATTCTATGCAGGAGTTGAAGATGAGATTTTTCCAAACGGAAAAATGCAACTTCTTGCATCACGCGCCCCAGTAAAAGTCCAGATAGCGGAACGAACGGAGCATACCCTGACAGTCCGTGCCGAATATGGCCTGGCCCCTTTGGATTCCCCCGCAAAAAACTCAGATTATGACGCCCTTCGCATGGTCTATTATCTGGCTTTTGCGGACAATATCCCAGGTATCGTCGTCCGAGCCAGGCTGATTGGTCAAAACCGTTCTGTAACCGTTGTCAATTTCAATGGTTCCTTTGGCTCCGATTTTGTGCGATATACGATAACTTCAGGAGAAACCATCGACTATCCCGAAAAGAGTTGGAGCGGAATCAAAGGAGAATATGTCATTGCTGAACGTCACGATGGAACAAGAATGGTCATCACAGCCAGCACGCGGCTCCCTGCGCGCGGTTTCAGTTGGCATGGTCCCGCCAACCAATGGCACAAAATCACCCTCCAGCCTGACGAAATACTGGACAAACTCGGCATTATCGGCTTTGTCACAGATGACGCGGCCATCGAAAGACTCAAGAGTTTTCAGCAAAGCCTGCCCGTCCCCAAAGAACAAACACAAGTGGATTCCACCACTGCAATGACCGCAGTGCCTGCCCAATATCTCAAGGACGGTTTTCCAGAGACATGGCCTGCTCCAATGGTCATCCGTCAAGGCACTGGATGGGTCCGCCCAGACACCACGGATACCTGGAAGAGCGACAATGACCTGTCATTTACCGCAACCGCCGCCTTCGACTCCGATTTTCTATACATCCGTGCCGATGTGACAGACAATGTTTTCTTTCAGGACAGGTCGAATGGCTCCATCTGGGCTGGAGACTGCATTCAACTTGCCTTTGACCCGCTGAGCGAAAAAAGCCTCTCAAACATTGAATTTAGTTTTAACGCGTCGAGGCCACCATTTGGGTGAAGAAGTGCCTATGTGTGGGATACCATTTCATGCTTATGAAAATTATATGGTGCGATTGGTTAAAGCGGGTTTTAAAA
>JAGCTA010000543.1 GCA_017963875.1 Victivallales bacterium
CTGGAGCCGCAGGCAAGCCCGTCGCGCAGGAACATCTGTTCGATTTCTCCTTCTCAGGCGTCAAGACATCGTTGCTCAACACAGTCAACAAGACGAACATCACGGACGACATCCTGCCAGACGTCGTCGCGTCCTTCCAGGCCGCCGTCATGGACGTCCTTGTCAGCAAGGCAATCCATGCGGCCAAGCATTTCAGGACGCCGCTCATCGCGCTCTGCGGGGGAGTGGCGTGCAATTCATCGCTTCGAGAAAAACTCTCGCGTGAAGCCGCGAAATGCAACAAGGCCATTGTCCTTGCCCCGCCGAAATACTGCACGGACAACGCGGCGATGGTCGCAGGCCTCGCTTTCCACTATTACAAACACGGACATGCTGATTCTCTCGAAATGCCTGCAAACGCGCGTCTCAATCATGAACTGGGCGTCATCCCTTTCGCACCAAAAGCGTAAGACTGACCACGAGTGGCTAGTGATTAAGTGACTCGTGTCTATATCTAGCCTTAACCCAACGAACCTGCCTGGAGATTCCACAATGAAAAACGCATCTATGATTCTGGAGACAAATCACGCGACATTGACCATCTCAACTGAAGGAATCGTCCTGTCGCTGACAGAAATTCCATCTGGTCGTCAACTGTCCGCGGCTCCCATTCCATTCATGGCAGCCGAACTCGAAGATGGAACGATTCTCTATCCACAAGCCATCTTGCCCGACGAGGCACTTTTCAAAATCCAGTTCGCCCATGGGCATATCCGCATGCGCCTGGAAGCGCAGCCCGACTACTTTTTCTTCTCTGTCGCGGAAATCCATATCCCAAACCTGAAGACGCTCACCTTCTTCAGGATTCAGCCGACAACAACGACGTATTTCGGTCCAATGTGCGGTGCCTCTACTGACGACAAATCAGGCATCTGCCTCCGCAGTCTTGCGCTGGAAAGCGATTTCCGCAAGAAGGACGATGTCATGGAACTATATACGGAAGCCAAGACGGGTCTGCTGTCATCAGGCGCGATGGCAGCTGGCGCACGTGATACGCTGCTGGCGTCTCTGCGCGCCATGACACTCAATGAAAACATCCCCTCATCCGACCGTGGCGGCGCTTTCTCCCTGGGCTCACCGCAGACACTCGGCTCCTATATGTTCGTGGACCTCACAGCGAACCGCCTTGGAGAGTGGATTGAACTGGCACGGCGCGGAGGCATCGCCTACTTCCACATCCATGCTTGGTGGGAGACATGGGGACATTATGATTCATGCAAATTCGCCTATCCCGGGGGCTTCCAACAACTGAAAGAATGCGCCGACAAAATTCACGCCGCAGGCATGAAAGTCGGCATGCACATGCTATCTGGATGCATCAATCCCGAAGACTCCTGGATCAACCCAGAGGCTCCAGAGGATTTAATCAACCAATATGAATACACTCTTGCAGAAGATATTGATGATAAGTCACTTGAGGTTCCTGTGCTTGAAGAGCCAGGACCAGGCCACGCGTTGTATTACACTTACAGCGGCAATGGCAATGTCCTTCGCATCGGCTCCGAACTCATCAAATATGACGCCATAGAGGGAAAGCGATTCACTCACTGCACGCGTGGCGCGTTCGGCACTCGCCCCGCCTCGCACAGCAAAGGTGACTTCTGCGGATACATCCAGCAACGCTATCTCGCATTCTATCCAAAGCCCGACAGCCCGCTCGCAAAGGCGCTCATCCAAAACATCGGCGCAATACTCCACGCCTGCAAGGCGGATATGATCTACATGGACGGCTCGGAGGGCATGCGTTCCAGATATGGCATCGACTACATGCGCAAGAACATCTTCCTCGCCGTCAAGCCAGTCATCGTCGAATCCAGTCACAAAGGACACAACAACTGGTGGTTCCATTCGCGCCTAGGGGCACGAGACCTCCCCGCATTCGCAATGAAGGAGTTCATTGATTACCACATCAAAGAAGCCGAAATCTACCGCAAAGCGGAGTTCATGGAACCGCAGATGGGATGGTGGGCGACACTCCCTGCTGAAATCACATTCAGGGCTGGCAATCCAGATGACAACGAATACCTGAACCTGAAATCAATGCTTATTGATTCACCAGTCGCCGTCCGCAGCGTACACCACGGCAGAGACTTCGAAATTTTCACACGCACAGGATGGTATGAACGCCTGAGACTGGCGGGATATTTCGACATGCCGTCGCTCGCCCCCGCAAAAGGTGACGACATTGACTGCGAACTTCGTCTCCTTGAAAGCGGAGAATGGAAACTTCGCCGAAGGTTCATTTCTCGTCATGTCATCACATCTGCCTTGCCTGAAACGGCAAAAATCGTCTTTAACAATAAACATGGCGCACAGCCGTTCGCCTTCAGGCTTGAGGCGTTGACCTCCTGCAAGCCTTACGATGACAAAGACTCCATGCTCCTCGCTGATTTCGCAGCAAAGAAGCCTAATGTTGAAAAGGCAGCGGAAGGCGTTGAATTCAAAGCATTCGCTGACGGCGAATGGCAGGGTAAAAATGTATTCCGAATCCAGGCGGAAAACCACAACGCTCCGAAGAACGGTTCGTGGGTACGCATTTCGCACACGTATGCCCCGCCTCATCTCAATGCCTCGGGAACCAGAGCGTTGGGTGTCTGGGTCAAAGGCGACAACTCAGGAGCCATCGTCAATTTCCAAATTCACACGGCTCGCGAGTTCAGCGGCGTCCGTGCCGACCACTATGTTCGCCTGAACTTCACGGGCTGGCGCTATTTCACCATCCCCTATCGCGAAAGAAGCGCCTCGCAGGTCCACCTCTACCAATGGCCATACGATCCCGCCGAAGCCAACTTCTCCATCTACCACCAGGCACTCATCGATTTCCGCATCGCGCATACTGATGAAATCTCCGTCTTTCTGAACGACATCCCCGTCAACGGCAGGACCGATGTCTCCATCCTGCCAATCCGAGCCATGGATGTCATCCAAAACGACTTGCCAAACCCTGTCCTGACACTCAACGGCACGACCATTCCGCTTGGAAACGGCTTCCGTTCAATCGAAGCCATGGAGTCCATGGGCGATGGAATCGCCACGCAATTTGACAAGAAATCCTTCCCAAGCAGGACCATCCTCCTTCCAGATGGGCTTCAACTCAAAAACGGCGAAAACACAATTGAGTTCAGTTGTGGCGGCCATGACGGCGAAGAAAAGCGTTGTGAACTCGCTGTTTTCACATACGGAGACGACTTCGGGGACAAATCAAAGAATGCCAAAATGGCTGAAATGGCCATGGAATACACCATGCCAGTTCCACTGACCATCAATGCAGCAAGACCAATCCAACTGATTCCACGCAAAGACGAGCCAGCGCCTGAAGTCTCCTTCGAGTTTTTTGCCCAGCAGGCACCTACGCCAATCACAGGCATCAAACTAACCGATGGAACTCTTTCATTCACATTCCAGGGACAACTGCGTGAACGGGAACGTCTTGTCCTCAAAGGTGCCAAATGGTCTGTCTCAAACGCCGCTGGCGACATCGTCTCCGAAGGAAAACTACCCGCATCCATCGCCCCGCTGACAGCAATGCGAGCCGCAACCGCCTCCATCGACTTCTCAGATGGCCAACTCGTATGGGCTTCCGCCATCAAACACTACCCCTGCCCCACTGACGCAAAATAAACCTTTTCCAAATACCAGTAAAAGATGCAGCGATGAACAACGCCCTTCATTATTACAACGGCCAGGAGGTCCCACAGAGGCTTTCTCATGAAACACGAGAACTTGCCCGCAAGTACCTGACGACTTCCTATAGCCGCGATACCATCATTGAGACGGATTTCACATTCGTCCCTTCCCCCGACCTTTCCGCCCACAGGAACTACGCGGCAAACATCCGCATGATTGCCGAGAAGGCCCCATTGCGGCTTTCCCCAGATGAGCGATTGTTTGGAAGCGCGCCTTTCATTGAAGCCCCCAAACATAAAACACCTGGCCATTATTTCGAAGGCACTAGCCATACGACCGCAGGCTTTGAACGCGTCCTCAGCCGTGGCATCAAGGGCTTGGAGGAAGATATCCGCCAATCAATGGCGGCACCGCACAACGACGACGAAATGGATTTCCTCCAGGCGTGCCTCGAATGTCTGGACGCCATGCGAATCTGGATCGGACGATACCGAGAAGAAATCCAAAAACAACTCCAGACACAGCCAAACCTTTTTTTTGAACGCATGCTCCATGCGTTGAAGACCATTCCTGAAAATGCTCCGACTGACTTCTTCGAGGCAGTCCAGTCCCTCCAGTGCTTCTATGGTTTTCTTAGGCTGTGCGGCATCTGGTCTGGCCTGGGGCGGCTCGACCAGATCCTGTGGCCATATCTGGAAAGGGACCTCGCCAATGGCACTACGACACTGGATGATGCACGGGAAGCACTCGCGCACTTCTGGATCAAGGGAACGGAATGGAAAGGACTTTTCGTCGGCTCTGGCGACGCACAGCACTACCAAAACGTAATTTTGGGCGGTATTGATGAGAACGGCAATGATGTGACAACCCCCGTCACAAATCTGATTTTGGACATCGTTGAAGAACTTCACATCAGCGACTTTCCTATCGGATTCCGTTGCAACAAGCACACATCAACCGACATGTTGCGGCGCATCGCCCGTATCCAGCGACAAGGCGGCGGAATCGTCTCCATCTACAATGAACCGCTGGTCATCAAAGGGCTGATGAAATATGGATTCGAAGAACGGGAGGCGCGTGGCTTCACCAACGACGGTTGCTGGGAAGTAATCTTCCCAGGCAAAACCGCCTTCGGCTACACGCCGTTTGATGCTCTATATATTCTTCAGGATGCACTTGGGCAGCATGAAGATAACAGCCTATTGGATTTCAATGATTTCGAGAGTCTCTACAAAGCATTTCTCGATAAATTGAAACTCTTTGTGGACGATATTCACTCAAAAGTTGCAAATTCGAATCTTGAAGACTGCCATACGACGCGCCACCCCGCCACCCTGCTGTCCATCTTCTATGAAGACTGCATCCGTCGTGGCAGAGGCTACACCAACCGCGGCACCAAGTACACTATAAAGGCAATCCATGCAGGCGGTCTCCCAGACGTCGCCAATGCACTTTATGCCTACCAAAAACTTGTCTTCACTGACAAAACTTTCACATTCAAACAGATGCAGGATTTTTTGAAAGCAGACTGGAAAGGCTTTGAGAACGAACAGCAGTTCATCCGCAAAACTCTTTCCTTCTACGGCAATGGCAATCCAGAGGCTGATGCCATGCTGAAGCGCGTGACAGAAGACTATGCGAAAATCGCAGGCAAGCGGCATGTTGTCAACGGCGTCCTCCGCCCCGTCGGCATCAGCACCTTCGGTCGGGAACTTGCATTCGCACCAAATCGACTCGCCACTGCCGCTGGGACAAACGCGCATCAGATTCTCGCGGCCAACCTTTCGCCAGCGCCTTCAACCGACCGCCATGGTCCGCTCGCCGTCCTAGAAGCCTATTGTGCCGTTGATTTCACGCAAATTCCCAACGGCTGTCCGCTGGACATGCGTCTGAACCCGCAGTCACTCCAAGGCGAACAAGGCCTTGACATCATCGTCAGCATCCTTCAGGCATTTCTAAAACTCGGCGGGTTCTATCTCCAACTAGACTGCGTCTCGCCTGAAATGCTCCTGGATGCGCAGAAGCATCCAGAAAACTACCAGAACCTCTCCGTGCGCATTTCTGGCTGGTCGGCGCGCTTCGTCACACTTGACAAGCATTGGCAGGACATGGTCATCGCAAGAAGTTATCAGGCTTAACTAAAGGGAAATCAGCAAAATGTTGGACAATGCTCATCTGACCATTCGCGTCATTGAAAACAAACCGAATCACGATGTCATCTACTCGCTCATCGAGGCACCCGATGGGACGATTTACCTCGGACTGTGCGGCGAAACTGGAAAAGACGGTTGCTATGCCCAGATTCTGAAATACGACAAGGAAGCAGGCACATTCACGACGCTCGTCGATTTGGCAAAAGTCATCCCGCATCCTGCCAACGACATCCGCCCGCCCCATTCAAAAATGCATACCACATTCTGCATGGCAAAAGACGGCAAGTTGCTCGCCTCCACGCACATGACTGCGCCGCCACTTCATGAGGACGCATACCACTACTGGCACATCTACAACGACCCCGACCGCTGTTATCTTGGTTCGCACCTCATCATCTATGACCCGAAAACAAACCATGCGGAGGATTTTGGCATCGTCATGCCCAAGGGCGGTGCCCGCTGGATGACCTACAATCCAGAAAGGGACGAAGTCTATATGACAAGTTTCCTCACCTGCCATTTCCATGTCGTCAACCTTAAGACAGGCGAAATCAAAGACATCGGGCGAATCTCCGAGCACGACTGGCTCGGTCCCTGCTACTGCCCTGCTGACGGTCGCGTCTATACAACGGACAGCAACGGCTTCTTCCTTCGATACACGCCTGAAACTGGCGTCATGGAAAAGTTGCCATTGTTGACGCCGCGCGAGCCGTGGAGCAAAGACGAGGCCTGCGGCATCTTCAACCTTGTTCAAGGCAACGGCGGAAAAAAACTCTATGGCTCGGTCTGGACGACACACCATGTCTTCGAGTTTGACCCACTCTATGGCAAATACGGACGCATCCGCGACTACGGCACGCTCGGGCAGGAGGAACTCACACCCCATGAGCACCCTGCCGCCTTGCGCTTTCCACGCATGGTGACCGTCGGAAAAGACAACAAACTCTACATTCCTTGCAGCGATTACGTCAATCGCAAGGATCCGCCACGTCTCTTCACCATTGACATCGAAAGCGGCGAAAAGACCGAACTAGGCGTGCTCTGCGCAGAAGGTTTCCCACGTTTCGGAGGCGCATGTTCCATTTGCTCCTCCCGAGACGGCGACATCTATTTCGGCGGCAACCCAACCCAAGGCGGCCTTACGGCAATGTACATCTATAGTCCAGACGGCAAAAACCGCCCTCTTCCTGACGGTTATGACAAATACAGGAATCCGCCTCCTGCGGTTCCCTCCAAGTGGGTGCCGCCCACGTATCACCGTGTCACACGGAACGACAACGCGGTTTTCGTCTCTCGCGGCACATTTATCGCCCATGAGGAAGGGAAAAGCGGCATGTATCCCGTCATCCCACGCGGCGAAGGCGCCATTTCCTCCCTATTCCAGGATGAATGCGGCGCAGTCTTCGGCACGACCTGCGGCAAACGCCCCCATTTCTTCACCTACCTTTCATCCGTCGATCTCTTCCGCAGCATGACGACTTTTGGAAACGACGGCGATGTCTGCCAAGCCATGGCGCAGCCAGAAGACGGCAAACTCTACTTCGGCACCTACAACCCCGCATCTCAAGGAGCCCTATACATGTATGACGTTCCAGCAGTCCGCTCCACATTCATGGAAATGGCGAACTGTGACAGAGGAGAATTCGTGGAGTATTGCCCGATTCCTCAAGGTCCGCTGGGCACGGTCACAAATCTCAATATCGATTTGTCTTCGCTAGGTGAAAATGAAGGCATTTATACACTCATCGCGGACAATGACTGTCTCTATGGCATCACGACCCCTGGGGGCTTTTTCTTCATATACGACATTAAAAACCAAAAACTCACTACGCACGACATCTTCAAATCACTGATTCAGGAGCGAGCAAATCTTCCTAAAGTCATGTTCAGGCATAGCGGCGGCATCTGTTTTTCCGCACATCACGGCTACATCATCCAATACGACCCATTCTGCAACGATTTCACGGAAACTGGCTTGAAAATACCCTGCGCCCCAGGCCGAGAATACCTCAATACCCTCAATGCCATTGTCAAAGCGGACAAAGGAGTATTCTACGGCGGCACCCATGCAGATGGTCTCTTCTTCAAACTGGACCTCAATGACCACACGCTCATCAACCTGGGCAAGCCAACCAACGAAAGCCAAATCCGCTCGCTCACCCTTGGAAAAGACGGCATCCTTTGGGGAATCGCAGGGCGTGACAACGACCTGTCCCACCTTTTCTCATATAACACTGAGACAGGGGAATTCTCCGACAAGGGAATCATGCGCGCCAAAATCCCGAGCACATGGATCATTCATCGAGCAAACGCCATGCTGACTGGACTTGACGGTGAACTCTTCATCGGCGAACACGATGACATCTCACACTTGGTCACATACTTTCCACCCATTATCAGATAAAATCGCAAGACATATTATCATTGCGTTTTTTATTTTACATATTATAATAATGATATGTTCTTTTCCCTATGAGGGGAGGTAGTTGTTCCAATGTCTTCGAGAAAGTCCGACGCCCCCGAAGAAAGCAAATGTCAGTAACCTCAGGTTGAGCGTAGCGAAATCTGGGGTTACCGCCCAAGCGGATTCCGACCTCGAAAAGGTCAAACCTACCCTCATGTTAAATTGAGCGATTGACAAAAACTCTCTACAAAAAAACGCTTCATCCTGCCTCTTTCCTCATGGCCAAATCACTTCCAGAAATCATCGTCAATGTCATCAGTCTTGGCTGCGCCAAGAACCTCATCGACACCGAGGTCATGTGCGGCTCCATTGTATCGTCTGGAATGTTCCTCGCCGAAAACAAAAAAGACGCAAATGTCTGCCTTGTCAATACATGCAGTTTCATCAAGGACGCACGCAGAGAAGCAGAAAAGCATATCAGAGAAGCCATACGGTGGAAACTGGCGGCCAAGCCTGGAAACAAACGGCTTGTCGTCGTTGCAGGTTGCCTCGCACAGCGTTTCCCTGAAGAAACGGCTCGACAATTCCCTAAAATCGACCTCATGCTCGGCCTAGACGATGTCCCGAATACGGCAAAACTCATCAAGGCGGCATTTATGAAGGGGACAACGCATGAGGTATCGTCCGTCCTTCCGACATACCTCTACGACCACCTCACCCCACGGCTGACCGTCACGCCGAAATCATACGCATATATTAAAATTGCCGAAGGCTGCAACCATCAATGCGCCTTCTGCGCCATACCGCTTTTCCGTGGCAGACAACGGTCGCGGGACATCGCTTCCATCGTCACCGAATGCAGGCAGTTGCTCGACCAGGGGGCGAGTGAAATCAACCTCATCGCACAGGATTCGTCTTCATACGGCATTGACAGGAACGATGGAGCGTCTCTTGCCAGTCTTCTGAAGGAATGCGACCGCATCGACGGCGACTTCTGGCTTCGGGTCCTCTACACCCATCCGTCGCATGTCTCCAGGGAACTGCTGGACATCATGAGCAATTCAGCCCATGTCGTCCCATATCTTGACATGCCAATCCAGCACATCTCCACCAACGTCCTGAAAAACATGCTGCGAGGGATGTCTGGACCGCAACTCAGGGAAAAACTCCACTTCATTCGCGAGACATACCCTTCGCTTGTATTCCGCACAACCGTGCTCGTCGGTTTCCCCGGTGAAACAGACGAGGACTTCCAGGAACTGCTTGATTTCGTCTCGACTTTCAAATTCGACCGCCTCGGCGCATTCGCCTATTCGCCAGAAAAAGGCACGCCTTCGGAAACCATGCCGTTGTCGGTTCCCTCCGCGCGCTTGGCAAAACAACGCCGCGACCTTCTTTTGCAGGCACAGGCCACGGTCTCGGAAGAACTGAACAAGAGTCTCGTTGGCAAAGAACTCGATGTCCTGCTCGAAGAGCCAGTCGATGCAAGGCATTGGATTGGGCGGACAAAAGGCGATGCTCCCGATGTTGACCAGTCCGTCTTGGTCAAAGTCAGGAAAACGACCTCCAATGAGCCGCATTTCTCACGTGTCAAAGTGACAATGGCACAGCCTTACGACCTCCAAGCCACCGAACTGTAATGATTCTTCAACAGCCATGTTTAACCGCAAAGCATTCACCACACTAAAAGTCACCGCTGGAGAGGGAATGGAAACTCCTGCGGACATAAAGCGACGCAAAATCCGCATGGCGGCGATTTTCATATTCCTGCTTGCCGTCGTCTTGACAGGCATTGCGTTTCTGCTGCGTATCATCTGGCAAAAACTTTATGTCACAAACGACAGGCTCCTGTTCAAGTATATCCGATTCACGGACACGCGCCACTACTCCGCATTTCCCTCCAACGGCCATGCTGATTTTCTCACCATTCTTGCGCAGGAAGGCATTCAGGCGGGCAAGACAAACTTGTTGCAAATTGACCTGGATACTGTCCAGGACATTCTGAAACGCCAGCCGTTGCTGACAAACATCAAAGTCACCAAAATACTCCCTGACACGCTTCAGATTGATGCCGTTGAACATGTTCCTGAAGCCATCCTGTGCATCAAGACGCCTCAGGGAGGCCGCCGTAGGTTCCCAATAGCCATCTATCCTCAGCAAAAGGACATCCCCGCTCCAACGCCAGTCATTGTCCTGCCGCAGGAGTTGAATCTGTTTTGCGAACGTGATAATACGTATAAACCATGGAACTACACGCATCATCCCATACCGTTCGACACACGCATAACCAATACAACACTTCCGCTGCTCTTTGAATTCAATTTTCTCAATCCAGCCTTGACTCCAGGCACAGTCATTGCGGACAAGCACATCGCATCCGCCCTGAAAATCATCCACCACTCTGGGCTGACATCGCTCAACCATCATTTCAGCATCCAGAATCTCCAGTTCGTCCCGCCATCAACTATCCGCCTCACGGTGATGCCGCTGAAGGCAGGAGGCAAAATCCAGACCCTCGCCTCCTTTGACCTGGATTCCAACAATATCACGGAGGAACTCTTCATCAGGCTCAGCAAATACCTGGACATCGCGGAATCGACGCCAGCCACAACGGCTATCAGATACCTCAATGCCACTGGAAACACTATCTACTCCAGTCCAAATGCTCCAAAGTGAATTTGCCAAGGCAAATC